>WYBS01000037.1 GCA_011525755.1 Planctomycetaceae bacterium | reverse complement strand
GAAGCCGGAGGAGCCGAAGCCGGAGGAGCCGGCGCCGGATCTCGAGAAGATCAACAAGTTCGGCTACGACCTCGTGAAGGAGCAGGTCGGCCGCGAGGTCGAGGTCCGCACGATCTACGCCTTCCTCCTCGGGCAGACGAGGGACGACGTCAGCTTCAAGGAGCTCTTCGAGAAGCTCCGGGCGCACGACGACCCCGCGAACCCCGTCTGCAGCACCGAGCCCGGGAAGGGGCTCATCATGTACCGCGACTTCGACGGCAAGGCGCTCTCCGGCGACGAGCTGCAGGAGATCGAGGACAGCGGCGTCAAGTTCGGCTTCAGCTTCAAGCCGCGAGTGACGCGCCTCGGCGACACCGACCTGCCGAAGCGGAGCCCGAAGGAGGACACGCTCGGCGACGCGGGGCACGGCCGCCAGATCTTCCGGCTTCTCGAGGTGATCCGCGAGCAGCGGAAGACCTTCGACGAGCTGACGCCCGGCGAGAAGGAGGACCTGCGCCGCCTCTTCTACCTGCCGGAGCGTGCCCGCGCGCGGGCGAAGGAGAAGCTCGAGGGCCTGCGGCAGCGGCTCGTCGACGGCGCCGTGGCGGCCGAGGCGTTCCGGGCCGAGGCCGAGGCGCTCGGCTGCCGCGTCCAGGAGGGGGAGTGGCTCGAGGCGAGCTACGACACCGTGCGGGAGCCGGACAAGGCGATGCTCTGGCCCGGCGAGTTCCTCCACATGCGCGACCGGTACTTCCTGCGGAAGAGCCTCGCGCAGGCGCTCGACCGCGACCGGGCGAAGCCGGAGGGCAAGGAGGAGCTGAAGCCCCCCTGCCTCTTGCCCGTCGACGTGGACATCCGCCGGGACGCCGCGGAGCCGGGCTCCGCCTACCTGTTCCGCCTCCGGGAGCGCAAGCGGCCCGACGCGACGACCGTGACCGCGGCCGAGATGTCCCGATACCTGCGGACTTTCGCCAACCAGCGGCTGCACGAGGAGCAGGATCGCTGGATGGGCGACATCGGGAGCCTCATCAAGAACTTCGGCATGCACTTCGAGGACGAGATGCAGAAGCGGATCGACGAGGAGATGAGGCACCGGGAGGAGGCGCGCCGCGGCGGCGGGCGGCGGTAGTCGGTACCGCGCGAAACGCGGGAGTCGCGGGGCCGGACCCGAGACGAGGACGAGGGGGCAGCGGCCTAGCCGTGCCCCTGCCCGTTCCCGCGCCTCTGCGAATCCGCGGCGACTCCGGATTTCCACTGCCCGACGGGCGGGACCGGGTCGAAGCCGCCCCGGCAGAGCGGGTTGCACCGGAGCACGCGCCAGATGGCGAGGAGCGTGCCCTTCGCGGCGCCGTGGCGTAGCAGCGCCTCCCGGGCATAGGCGCTGCACGAGGGCTCGAACCGGCAGAGCGGCGGGAGCAGTGGCGAGATGCGGGCGCGGTAGAAGTCCACGAGCCGGACGAGGATCCCCTTCACCCGCGCCTCCGCTCGGCGAGCGCCCGGGCGACGAGGGTGTCCATCTCCGCCGCGACGATCCCGAGGGGCGCCCCCCGTGCCGCGCGCCTCGGCACCATCACGACGTCGACGAAGTCCGGGAAGTCGTGCCGCGCCCGCCGGAACGCCTCCCGCAGGAGGCGCTTCATCCGGTTCCGCTCGTGGCTGTCCCCGTACTTCCGCGAGACGGAGAGGCCCAGCCGCGAGCGCCGCCGCCGGTTGGGCAGGGCGTAGCAGCCGAACCGCTCGCTCGAGACATGGAACCCCATGCGGTAGACCCGGCGGTACTCGCCGATCGACAGGATGCGGTCCCGCCGGGTGAAGGCCCCCGTCCGTCCCGGCTTGGGTCGGTGGTAGCGAGAGGCGTCGAAGACCGAGGCCACGCCCAGAAAGGTATTACGCCCGTCCCCGCCCTGTCGATAGAATCAAGGTGGGCTCCGGCAGGAGAGTGTCGTCCGTCCCCACGGCACAAGGCGGTGGGTCCGGACGAAGCTGCGGATCGACATCGCGCATATGCTGAGGAATGCCCTCCGGCCCGCGCCTCCGACGGGGAGCCCGGTTTCCCCCCGCGCCCCCCTTCTGCTCCTCGCCCTTCTCGGCGGGTGCGCCCTCGTCGTTCCGCTCCCCGGAGGGAGAGGCGCCTCGCCCGCACCCACGCCGGAGGTGGTGAAGCAGTACCCCTGGATGGCGGATGTCCGGTGGCCCGGGGCCGCGCCGCGACCGCCCGTGGCGGACGAGATCAAGATCGCGGAGGACATCGACGCGCTCCTCACCGGGGACTTCGACGTCTATCCCCTGGCCGGCCGCCGCCTCATCGGGCGCGGGCAGGACGTCCTCCCGTACCTCGGCCACGCGGCAGACCGCCATCCCGCCCCGTCGGCGCGGAAGGAGCGGCTCGACATCGTCTTTCGCCCGGTGCTCCGCGACACGACGGAGGAGCGGGTGCTCCTCGCGCTCTCGTCGCCCTACGCGGCCGTGCGCGTTGCAGGGGCAGCCGCGGCCGGCGAGCGTGAGGCCGTTTCGCTCGGGCCCCGCCTGATCGAGCTCCTCGAGGACCGCGACCCGAGGGTCCGCTCCGCCGCGGTCGCCTCGCTGCGGAGGATCACGGGGGAGTTCCTCCCCTATGACCCGGATGACCCGCCGGCGATGCGGGCCGCGGGCGCGGCGCGCTGGCACGAGTACTGGCAAAACCGCTGATCGAGGCGGATCCGGGCGGCTCACTGCCCCGCGGGGACGGTGCTAGCATGGCCGCCGTGGACCTCGGCGCGAACAAGCTCCTCGCGCTCCTCGACAGCCTCGAAACCGGCGTCGCCCTGCTCGACGAGCAGGGGCTCTTCCGCTACGCCAACGGGTCGATCGGCGCGATCTGCGGCGGCACCACCGGCCCGTTCGTCGGCCGGCCCGCCGCGGACGCGCTGCCGGCTCCCCGGGGGGAGATCGACTGGAAGCACGCGGCGAGAAACGCGATCCACCGCGGCCGGAGCGTGCGGCTCACCCGGTTCGCTGTCGAGGGCTCCGTGCTCGACTGCGCGCTCGCGCCGATCCGGCTCGGCGACGAGACGCTTGCGCTCTTGACCGTCGCCGACGTGAGCGAGGCCGTGCGGCTCGAGGAACGCCTGCTGCGGCAGGCGCGCACGCAGGCGATCGCGAACCTCGGCGACAGCGTGGCGCACGAGATCCGGAACCCCCTCAACTCGATCCACATGAACGTCCAGCTCCTGCGGGAGGGGCTCCATGCGGGAAGCCTCGACCGGGAGCGGCTCGACCGGACCGCAGCGACCGTGCAGCGCGAGATCAAGCGGCTCGACGGGGTCGTGCGCGACTTCGTGCAGTTCTCGCGCCCGCCCGCACTGCGGCTCGACCGCGGCTCCGTGAACCACGTCGTCCGCGCGGCGCTCGACGCGCTCGACGCCCAGATCCGCGAGAAGAACCTGAGGCTGCGGACCGACCTCCAGTCGGCGCGCCCCGTGAACATGGACCGCGACCGGATCCAGCGCGCGATCTACAACGTGCTCCTGAACGCCGTGCAGGTCGTGCCGGCGAAGGGCGAGATCACCTGCCGCAGCCGGGACGAGGAGATGCACTGCATCCTCGAGATCTCCGACAACGGGCCGGGCCTCGACCCCGCGAAGTCGAAGAACATCTTCAACCTCTTCTACACGACGAAGCCCGGCGGCACGGGGCTCGGCCTCCCGATCGCCAACCGCATCGTCGAGGAGCACGGAGGCCGCATGGCCGTCGCGAGCGCGCCCGGCGAGGGCGCCACGTTCGCGTTCTTCCTGCCCTACGAGGGGCCGCCGCCGGAGCGCGAGCAGGGACCGACCACCGTGCCCGCGGCCAAGGGGGAGAGGCAGCCGTGACGATCCGCCTGCTCATCGCCGAGGACGACCCCGGCGCGGGCGAGGCGCTGCGCGCCGCGTTCGACGACGCCGGGCACGAGGTGGTGCTCGCGGCGACCGGCTCGGAGGCGCGCGCGGCGTTCGCGGACGGCCCCTGGGACGCGGTGCTGACCGACATCGTGATGCCCGACGTGGACGGCCTCACGCTCCTCCGGGAGTTCGTCGCGGCCCCCGAAGCCCCCCCCGTGATCGTCATGACGGCCTACGGCTCGATCGAGCGGGCCGTGCAGGCGATGAAGGACGGCGCCTTCGACTTCCTCGAGAAGCCCCTGGACCTCAACGCCCTCCGCGTGGCGGTGCAGGGTGCCGTGGAGCGGCGAAGGGGGGAGGCGGCGGAGGGGGGGGCGCGCGCGCGGATCCGCAGCGATCGGCAGAAGACGCTCGTGCCGGGCCAGAGCCCGCTCCTGGACCGCGCGCTCCAGCAGGCGCGGCGCGTGGCGCGCACGAACGCGACCGTGCTGATCAACGGCGAGAGCGGCACCGGCAAGGAGCTCGTCGCGCGGATGATCCACACGGAGTCCCTGCGCGTGCGGGGCGAGTTCGTCGCCGTCAACTGCGCGGGCCTCACCGAGTCGATCATCGAGAGCGAGCTGTTCGGCCACGTGAAGGGCGCCTTCACCGGCGCGGTGCGCGCGAAGAAGGGCAAGTTCGAGCTCGCCCACGGCGGCACCCTCTTCCTCGACGAGATCGGGGAGATCCCGCTGAACGTCCAGGTGAAGCTCCTGCGCGTGCTGCAGGAGCGCGAGGTGGAGCCGGTCGGGGGCGAAGAGACCGTGCCGATCGACGTGCGCCTCATCTGCGCGACGCACAGGGACCTCGACGCGCTCGTGAAGGCGGGGAGGTTCCGCGAGGACCTCTACTACCGGATCAAGGTGATCGTGCTCCGGCTGCCTGCGCTCCGCGAGCGGCCCGAGGACATCCCGACCCTCGCGGACCACTTCCGGAAGCTCGCGAACGACCGGAACAAGCGCAAGGTCCTCGGCTTCACGCCGGCCGCGCTCGAGCGCCTCCAGGGCTACGCGTGGCCGGGGAACGTGCGGGAGCTCGAGAACGTCGTCGAGCAGGCGGTCGTCCTCTGCCGCGGCGACACCGTCGAGGTGGGGGACCTGCCGGAGGAGATCACGGGGGACCGCGGCCCGCAGGACGTGCTCCGCATCCCGGTCGGGAACACGCTCGCCGACGCCGAGCGGGAGCTGATCCTCGAGACCCTCCGCAAGGCGGGCGGGAACAAGACCCAGGCCGCGAAGATGCTCGGGATCGGGGTCCGCACGCTCTACAGGAAGCTCGAGGAGTACGGCCAGGCGTGAGACGGCCGCAGAGCCGCCAAGGGCGCGGAGCGCGGGGGCGCCTACCCGGAACGTAGCGCGGGCAGGACGTCCGGGGGCGCGGGATTGCCCCCGGGAGCGGGGGGACCGGACTGGCACGCCGGGTGATAGGGGCCGGTCATGCCGCGGCATCGCCGGGTTCTCTCGACATGCATCGCCGCGACGCTCTCGTGCATCCTCGGCGTGGCCGTCCCGGACGACGAGGATCTCCGGATCGCGCTCGCCGAGTCGAAGGCGGTCACCGTGGCCGTCTCGTCGGTGCGGAAGGGCGTCGTCTCCCTCCGGGCGCTCGGCACGGGTCGCGACGCGTACGGGTCCGGGATCGTCGTCGCGCCCGAGGGGCTCGTCCTGACCGCGCTCCACGTCGTGGAGGGCGCCGCGGCGATCGCGGTCACGATGGACGACGGCGAGGAGCTCGCGGGTCGCCTCCGCGCCTCCGACCGTTCGGTCGATCTCGCGCTGCTCGAGGTCACGGCATCCGGCCGGACCTTCCCGACGGCGACCTTCGCACCCGACCACGCGATCGACGTGGGGGAGACCGTCGTGGCCGTGTCGAACCCCTTCGGCCTCGGCACGAGCGTGTCGAGGGGCGTCCTCTCGGCGGTCGGGCGGAGGAACGTCGTCGAGGGCCAGAGGGCGCCTCTCCTCCAGACCGACGCCGCGATCAACCCCGGCTCCTCGGGCGGCGCCCTCGTGAACCTGCGCGGCGAGGTCATCGGCCTCATCACGGCGATCATCACGAGGAGCGGCGGCCACCAGGGCGTCGGGCTTGCGGTCCCCGTGCATGAGCTGCGCCGGGCCGTCGAGAACCTCTCCAGGGGCGAGCCGGCACCCCGGGCGTGGCTCGGCGTGCGCGTCCGCAAGGACCCGCTCCCGGAGGGGCTGAAGATCCTCGAGGTGTCGCCCGAGGGGCCCGCCGCCGAGGCGGGGCTCCGGGACGGCGACGTCCTGCGGGCGCTCGACGGGCGCGCCTTGGCCCGCCTTGAGGATCTGCGGCTGCTCCTGGACGAAGCCAGGGCCGGGGACCGCCTCGTCGCCGAGCTGTCGCGGCAGGGCGAGAGCCTGAAGGTCACGATCCGCGTCGGCGCGAGGGGTTGACCCCCCCAAAAAAAACTTCGCCGACCCCCCTGACCCCCCTGCGGGAAACGTGAAGTTAGTCCGACGTTAGGGTTAACCTCAGTTAGTGCCGGAGATGCGGGGCCGCCCGGGATTCCCTACACACCCCAAGCTGCCTGTCCCCCCGGGCCCCCGCACTCCTCCGGCCGGAGGACGAGACATGTTGAGGAAGGCCTTTGTGACCGAACTACCTCTGTGGTTGAGCGTCTTCGCGCTCTTTGCACTCGCGGTGCTCTTCTGATGCCTACCTACACCGTCCGCCAGCAACAGGTTCTCGAGTTCGTCCGCGCCACGCTCGAGGAGCGGGGGATCGCGCCGACGCTCGAGGAGATCGCCACGGACCTCGGCGGGATCAGCCGGGTCTCGGTGCTCGACCACCTTCGCGCGCTCGAACGGAAGGGCGCGATCCGCCGCCGCCAGCGGGAGGCGCGGGCGATCGAGATCCTCGATCCCCAGTACGTGCCGTCCCGCGGCGTGCCCCTCGTCGGCACGATCGCCGCGGGCTCGCCCATCCTCGAGGCGAGCGTCCGGGAGGACGTCGATCTGGAGGAGTTCCTGGGCGTCGGCAACGGCTCGTTCCTCCTGCGTGTCCGCGGCAGCTCGATGATCGAGGACCACATCTGCGATGGCGACCTCGTCCTTGTCGAGAGCCGCACGACGGCGCGCGACGGGGAGACGGTGGTGGCGGTCGTGAGGAGCGAGGAGGTCACGCTGAAGCGCCTCCGGCGCGACCGGGACAGCGTGCGGCTCGAGCCTGCGAACGGCTCGATGCAGCCGATGGTCTTCCCGGCCGGCGAGGTCCAGATCCGCGGGGTCGTGCGCGGCGTCATCCGGCGCACCTAGCGCGTAAGATCTGGCGCCGTGCTGCGCTGGGCGCCGTTGATCCTCCTCGCCGGCTGCGCTTCGGCGCCCGTCGTGCCGCTCGATCCTCGCCCCGCGCCCTCGGCCGGGCTCGTGGAGGAGGGAGATCGGCTGCGCCGGCACGGGGAGGCCCTTGAGGCGGAGGCCCGGTACGAGGCCGCGCTCCGGGAGGACGGCGGCTCCGTGCGGGCGAGGCTCGGGCTCCAGGAGATCGCCCTCTCGCGCGGGCAGGCGCTGGCGCTCCGCCGCGAGGCCCGGGCCCAGGGCGACGCGTTCCTCGCCGGCCGGCTGGAGCCGCCGCGCCGGCAGGAGGAGATGTTCGATCTGGCCGAGGAGCCTTGGCGGAGCCTCGGCCTCGCGATGGCCTCGTCCCATGGCCGGCAGGATGCCGTCGCCGCGTACCGGCGTGTCCGCGGCCTCGATCCGGGCCTCGCGATGGGGCGGATCGGGCTCGGGAATGCGCTTCTCGCGGCCGGGAGGCTCGGGGAGGCGGAGGCGGAGTACGTGGCGGCGCGCTGGACGGACCCGGACCACCCGGCGCCGTGCGTCGGCCTCTCCCTCATCGCGGACCAGCGGGGCGACCTAGAGGGCGCGCTGCGTCACGCGCGCGAGGCGTATGGGCTCGCGCCTTTCGAGGAGAGCCTCGCGGAGCGCGTCCGGGAGATCGCCCTTCGGGCGGGCCGGAAGGCCCTTGGCGAGGCTGCGCGCCTGTTCGAGTCGGAGGGGGCTGCGGGGGAGGGATGGGCGCTCCTCCTCGCGAGCCGGATCGCTACGAGCGACGGGGACAAGGCGCGCGCGCGGGCGCTCGTCGAGAGGGCGCGGGCTCAAGGCGTGACCGCCGCCGAGGTGGAGGCGGCGCCGGCCCCCGCACCCCCCCCGGTTCAGGCCTTCGTGACGGCATTCGTCAGGGGGACGACCGCCCGCTACCGCCACTACGCCGCGACGGGCGAACGGGAGTCCTTCCGCGAGTTCCACGCGTGGGCACGGAGGCTCTACGAGGAGACCACCGGGAGGAAGCTCGGCCCGCCTGGCACGCCGATCGACTACGCGTTCGTCGGGAAGCTCATGGACCCGACGGTCCGCACCGGCGAGCCGCTCGTCCGCGAGCTGGCGGCGCACGGGCTCCTCCTCGTCCTCGGGCAGCGCTCCGGCGGGCCCCCGGAGGCGATGCTCGCGGAGCTCGTGCGGCGCGATCCGCGGGCCCCTGTGCGCGTCCGCGGCGCCGATGTGGAGCGCGAGGTGGCGTGGACCGGCACCCGCCACCTCTCCGGGTACCAGGAGTGGGCGGGCGGCGGCGATCTCGCCGGCCTCGCGCTCGAGGGGCTCGTGCTCATCGACCTCCACGCGATCGCGCGGTGGGAGGGCGAGATCGGGCGGCGGCGCGCGCGGCTCGCCCCGCGGGAGGACGAGATCCTCCGCGAGCCCGCGCTCGAGGACGTCCCGGTGACGGCGCTGGACGACCCCGCCGGCGTCGAGGACCGCCTCTACCTCGAGGCGCAGGTCGACCTCCGGGGCGAGGTCCTGACGCACGAGGACGCGCACCTCGTGGACGCGATGCTTCACCTGCCGGTGCTCGATCACCCGTTCCGCAACCTCGAGCTGGCGTTCCGGAGCGGTTTCAGCTCGGCCGAGATCCTGTCGGTGCTCGAGCGGAACGCGCAGCTGGCGGCGATCGCCGAGGGGCCGTCGCCGCGCGGCGCGCTCGCGACCTGCTGCGCTGCGCTCGGCCACCGCGACGCGCACGGGACCGGGTACACCGCGATCGTCGAGGCGTTCGTCGAGGAGATCCACGACCACCCGGAGCGATACCCGGAGATCGACCCGTCGCGGGTGATCGTGCAGCAGCTCCACCGGCTCCCCGACGGGAAGATCCGCGCGCTGGCCCGTGCGACGATCGAGCGCTGGGGGCTCTCGGTCGGGTAGCCCCCGGGCGGGGTAGGATGGGCGCCGTGACGCGTGATGCGGCGGATCCCGGCGCGGACGATGCGGCGCTCCCTTCGTCCGACGTGGTCGCGACGCTCGTGGGGGCGCACCGCCGCTTCCGGTCGTTCCTCGAGCGCCGGGTCGGGAACGCGGCCGATGCCGAGGAGATCCTGCAGGCCGCCTACGTGAAGACCGTAGAGCGGGGCGACGCGATACGCGACGGCGAGAGCGCGGTCGCCTGGTTCTACCGGCTGCTGCGGAACGCGGTCGCGGACCACTTCCGGCGCGGCGATGCCGAGCGCCGCGCGCTCGAGGCGAGGGCGCGCGAGACCCCGGCGCCCGGCGGGGAGGATGCGGAGCTCCGCGATGCGGTCTGCCAGTGCCTCCACGAGCTGATCCCCGCGCTCAAGGCGGAGTACGGGGACATCGTGCGGAAGGTCGACCTCGAGGGGGCAGGGATCGCGCAGGTCGCGGCGGAGCGCGGGATCACCCCGAACAACGCCCGGGTGCTGCTCCACCGGGCGCGGAGGGCGCTTCGGAAGCAGCTCGAGGCGAGCTGCGGGACCTGCACGGAGCACGGCTGCCTCGACTGCTCCTGCGGGGCGTAGGCCCGCGGTGTAATGCCGCCGCGGGTCGTCCGTCTGCGGAGGTGAGCCCGCCATGGCGGCGGGCGGGAGGAAGTCCCGATGAGCCACGCCCCGAATGCCGAGTGCCACGGCCATGCGCATGTCCATCGCCCGGCGACCGCGCCCGAGACCCCGCCGGCTCCGCCGGGGACCACGAGCTACACCTGCCCGATGCACCCGGAGGTCGTCCGGTCCGGGCCCGGCGCCTGCCCGATCTGCGGCATGGCGCTCGAGCCGGTGATGCCGGCGGCGAACGGGGAGAGCCCGGAGCTCGCCGACATGCGGCGCAGGTTCTGGATCAGCCTCGCGCTCACCCTCCCGGTCTTCGCGATCGCGATGGCGGAGATGATCCCCGGCCGGCCGCTCGACCGTCGCATCCCGGAGCGGGCGCTCGCGTGGCTGCAGCTCGCGCTCTCCGCGCCGGTCGTGCTCTGGGGCGGATGGCCCTTCCTCGCGCGGGGCTGGACGTCGGTCGCCACCCGCAAGCTGAACATGTTCACGCTGATCGCGCTCGGCACGAGCGTCGCGTTCGGCTACAGCGTCGTCGCGACGCTCGCCCCGGGGCTGGTGCCCGCCTCGCTCCGCGCGCATGGCCGGGTGCCGCTCTACTTCGAGGCCGCCGCCGTCATCACGACGCTCGTCCTGCTCGGGCAGGTGCTCGAGCTGCACGCCCGCGGCCGGACCTCCGCGGCGCTGCGTTCGCTGATCGGCCTCGCGCCCAAGGACGCGCGGGTCGTCCGCGACGACGGGACCGAGGAGGACCTTCCGCTCGGCCATGTCCAGCCGGGGGACCGGCTGCGGATCCGCCCAGGCGAGAAGGTCCCCGTGGACGGCGTCGTGCTCGAGGGGCAGAGCGGGATCGACGAGTCGCTCGTGACCGGGGAGTCGCTGCCGGTCGTGAAGTCGGCGGGCGACCGCGTCACCGCGGGGACGATCAACGGCACGGGCGGCTTCGTGATGCGCGCCGAGCGGGTAGGCGCGGACACGCTCCTCGCCCGGATCGTGAGCGTCGTCGCGGAGGCGCAGCGGAGCCGTGCGCCGATCCAGCGGGTCGCCGACGCGATCTCCGCCTGGTTCGTGCCGGCGGTCGTCCTCGTCGCGGCGACCGCGTTCGTCGTGTGGCTCGCCGCCGGGCCCGAGCCGGCGTTCTCGTACGCGCTGGTCAGCGCGGTGGCGGTCCTGATCATCGCGTGCCCGTGCGCGCTGGGCCTCGCGACCCCGATGTCGATCATGGTGGCCGCCGGGCGCGGCGCGACGGCGGGCATCCTGGTCCGCGACGCCGAGGCGCTCGAGACCCTCGAGAAGGTGGACACGCTCGTCATCGACAAGACGGGCACGCTCACCGAGGGCAAGCCGAGGGTCGCGTCGGTCGTCGCGGCGCGGGGTTTCGACGAGGCGGAGATCCTCGGCGTCGCCGCGAGCGTCGAGCGCGCAAGCGAGCATCCCCTCGCGTCGGCCATCGTCGCGGGCGCCCGCGCGCGCGGCCTCGCGCTCGACGCGGTCCGCGACTTCGCGTCCGTCACCGGGAAGGGGATCGGGGGGGTCGTAGGGGGCCGGCACGTGACCGTCGGGAACCACGGCGCGGCCCCGGGCGCGTTGTCGGCCGCGGCCGAGGCGCGCCGCCGCGAGGGCGAGACCGTGGTCTTCGTGACGGTGGACGGCGTCCTCGCGGGGTTCGTCGGCGTCGCCGACCCCGTGAAGGAGACCGCCGCGGAGGCGATCCGATCGCTCCGCGACGAGGGTGTCCGGATCGTCATGCTGACGGGGGACAGCCGCACCACGGCCGAGGCCGTGGCGAGGGCCGTCGGGATCGACGAGGTGGAGGCCCATGTGCTCCCCGCCGGGAAGGGCGAGGTCGTCGCCCGCCTGAAGGCCGCGGGCCACGTCGTCGCGATGGCCGGCGACGGGGTCAACGACGCCCCGGCGCTCGCGCGCGCCGACGTGGGGATCGCCATGGGCACGGGAACCGACGTCGCGATGGAGAACGCCGGGATCACGCTCGTTCGAGGCGACCTGCGGGGGATCCTGCGTGCCCGGGCGCTCAGCCGCGCCACGATGAGAAACATCCGGCTGAACCTCGCGTTCGCGTTCGGCTACAACGCGCTCGGCGTGCCGATCGCCGCGGGTATCCTCTATCCCGTCCTCGGGCTCTTCCTGAGCCCGATGATCGCGAGCGCGGCCATGGCGCTGAGCTCGGTGTCCGTGATCGCGAACGCGCTCCGCCTGCGCCGGCTCGACCTGTCCGGCGGAGATCTGCCCTGATCCGTCCGTCCGCCCCGCGTCGAAACCGATTGGCCGGCCCGTGCGCCGGAAAGGAGTCCTCGCATGTCCGTCCCGAAGCTCGTCCCCGCCCTCCTGCTCGCGGGCCTCGCCCTCGCCGGCGACCCGCCGGCCGTCGCCGTGCCCCTGTTCCCGAACGCCACCTGCCCGATCATGGGCAAGCGTGCATCGACGAAGCTCTTCGTCGATACCCCGAAGGGGCGCATCTACATGTGCTGCGTCCGGTGCGCGGCGGAGATCCGCAAGGACCCGGATCGCGCGCACGCGACCGCCTATCCGAAGGTCCGGAAGGCCGCGAACACCGTCTGCCCCGTCACCGGGGAGCCGATCCCGGAGAAGGACGCGCCGACCGTCGTCCTCCAGGGCCACGAGATCCCGCTCTGCTGCAAGGACTGCGTCGAGGACGCGCGGAAGAACTCGCAGATCACGCTGGTCAAGGCCACGAACCCGGAGGCGCGGGACGTGAACAACCCCGCGTGCCCGGTCACGGGCAAGCCGGTCGTGCCGAACGTGTTCGTGCTCATCGGCGACGACATCGTCCGCCTCTCCTCGCCGGAGTGCGTCGAGGCGGTGAAGAAGGACCCCGCCGCGGCGCTCCAGAAGGCGAAGGACCTGGCCGCGAAGGGCGCCAAGGGCGACGAGGGGAAGGGGCGTGGGGAAGGGGGCGACGAGCGCGGCGGGCATGGCAAGGGGGAAGCCGGCGGCGACGGCGGCGGCAGCGAGGATGGCCACGGCGGCCAGGGGGACGATCATGGCGGGCGCTAGGCACGTCCCCGGGGCCCCGAGGCGGAGGAGGATCCTTCCCGCGCTGCTCCTCGCGTCCTGTGGCGTGCTGCCCCCGATGCCCCCTCTGCCTCCCGCGCACCCGGCGTCGCCCGATGCCGAGGAGGCGCCGCGGCCGCCCCCGTCCGACGCGCTCGCGCCGGGACCCGTGCCTCTGCGCCCCGCGACGCCCCCGGGAAAGCACCATGAGCACGGGATGGGAGGCATGCGATGAGGGCCGTCGCGCTCCTCGGGCTGCTCTCGGCGTGCACGTCCTCGGCGCGCATCGAGGAGCTGACCGATGCCGACGTGGACGCGGTGCGCGCGACCGCGGCCGAGCGCATCGGGGAGCGGCCGCCGCCTCGGGCGGACCGTCCCGACGACGGCTCCATCGACGCGCAGGTCCGCGAGATGCTCGGCGGCGAGCTGGACGATGCGACCGCCGTGAAGATCGCGCTCCTGAACAACCGCGTGGTGCGCGAACGCTACGAGCGGCTCGGGATCGCGCGCGCCGAGCTCGTGCAGGCGGGGCTCCTCCGGAACCCGGTCTTTTCCGGGGACGCGAAGTTCTTCGATCCCGGGACCGAGGTGGAGATGACGCTCGCCGGCTCCTTCCTCGAGCTCTTCTACCGTCCCCTGCGCAAGCGGATCGCCGAGGCGGGGCTCGAGAGCGCGAAGGCCGAGGTGGCGCGCGACCTCGTGGCGCTCGCCTTCGACGTCCGGCGCGCGCTCCTGGACGCGCGCGCGGCGGAGCGGCTCGTCGCCGCCCGTCGGACCGCGCTCGCGGCGGCGGCGGCGTCCCACGACCTCATGCGGCGGCTCCACGAGGCGGGCAACGTGACCGACCCGAGGCTCACCGCCGAGGCCCTGGGCGAGGCGCGGGCGCGCCTCGACCTCGCGGCGGCCGAGACCGCCGCGGTCGAGTCCCGGGAGCCGCTGCAGGTGCTCCTCGGGCTCTGGGGCGGGGCGACGGCGTGGCGCCTCGGCGGGGCGCTCCCGGACGCGGTCGGCGAGGGGCTCGACCTGGACCGCGCGGAGCCGCGCGCGATCGCCGCGAGCCTCGACCTCGCGGCGCATCGCGGACAGGTCGAGGCGGCCGCGCAGGCGGCCGGCCTCGCCCGGTGGGAGGGGATCTTCCCGGCGCTGGAGCTCGGCATCGCGGCGAAGCACGAGGCCTCGGACGGCTCGTGGGGACTCGGGCCCGACCTCTCCCTCGTCGTCCCGCTCTTCGACCAGGGGCAGG
The DNA here is from genome assembly GCA_011525755.1 of Planctomycetaceae bacterium. Classification (GTDB taxonomy): domain Bacteria; phylum Planctomycetota; class PLA2; order PLA2; family PLA2; genus PLA2. Next base: position 23,364 of record WYBS01000037.1, on the reverse strand, counting down.
CGCGCCGCGCGAAGGAGATCGCGACGCTCCGTGAGCGGATCGCCCACCACGTGACGCTCGCGGTGAGGATCCGGTCGGCGGCGCGCACCTACCGCGAGCGCGTCGTGTCGCTCGGCGACCGGGCGCGCTACCTCCGCGAGACCTACGTGCCGCTCCGCGAGAAGCTCCTCCGGGAGACGCTCGCGAACTACAACGCCATGCAGGTGGGCGCGTTCGAGGTGCTCCTCGCGAAGCAGCAGGCGCTGGACGCCGGGCGGGAGTACGTGGAGACGCTCCGCCTCGCGTGGACCGCCCGGCTCGACCTGGAGGAGCTCCTCGCGGGCAGCTACCGCGAGCCGCACGCAGCGGGCGAGCCCGAGGCGGCGCCGTCCGGGCACGAGAGCCCGGCGAAAGGACATTGACGATGACGACCCGACGCGAATTCCTCGAGCGCAGCGCGCTCGCCGCCGCTTTCGTCGGCCTCGCGGCGGCCCGCGCCCCGGCGGGCGACGGCCCCCCGGCCCCCCTCTCTTCCGACGGCTACAGGCCCGTCGTGACCCCCGACGGCCTCACGCTACCCTTCCGCGTCGTGGACGGAGTCAAGGTCTTCCACCTGGTCGCCGAGCCGGTGAAGCACGAGTTCGCGGAGGGCCTCGTCGCCGAGTGCTGGGGCTACAACGGCCGCGTCCACGGGCCCACGATCGAAGGGGTCGAAGGGGACCGGGTCCGCATCTACGTCACGAACCGGCTGCCCGACCCGACGAGCGTGCACTGGCACGGGCTGCCCGTGCCGAGCGGGATGGACGGCGTGGGCGGGCTGTCGCAGCGGACGATCGAGCCGGGCGAGACGTTCCGGTACGAGTTCCCGCTGACCCGGCCGGGGACGTTCATGTACCACTCGCACCACGACGAGATGACGCAGATGGCGATGGGGCTCATGGGGATGTTCGTCGTGCACCCGCGCGCGCCCTCCCGCCCGCCGCCCGACCGGGACTACGCCTACATGCTGAGCGAGTGGGCGATCCCCGCGGGAGCGCGGCGTCCCGACCCGAACGAGATGAGCGACTTCAACGTCCTCACGATGAACGGGAAGGCGTTCCCGGGCACGACGCCGATCGTCGCGAAGGTGGGCGAGCGCGTGCGCATCCGGTTCGGGAACCTGAGCGCGATGGACCACCACCCGATGCACCTCCACGGGATGTCGTTCCGGATCGTCGAGACCGACGGCGGCGCGATCCCCGAGGCGGGGCAGTGGCCGGAGACGACGGTGCTCGTGCCCGTCGGCAGCACCCGCACCGTCGAGTTCGTCGCCGACAACCCGGGCGACTGGGCGCTCCACTGCCACATGACGCACCACGTCATGAACCAGATGGGCCACGGCATCCCGAACCTCGTCGGCATCGACCCGAGCGTGTTCGACGAGCGCGTGGGGGAGCTCGTGCCCGAGCTGCTCGCCGAAGGGCAGGCCGGCATGGAGGGAGAGGAGATGCACGTCCCGCCGAACAGCATCCCGATGCTCGGCGGGGCCGGGCCGTTCGGCTACATCACGATGGGCGGGATGTTCACGATCCTCAAGGTGCGCCGGAAGCTGCCGGAAGGCGCGGACGCCGGCTGGTACGAGAACCCGCCCGGGACGCTCGCCCGCGCGGCGGAGCCGGAGGAGATGCGGGCGGACGGGATCGGCGGCTGAGGGGCGGCGGCTACCGCGCGAGGAGCCGCTCGATGCCCGCGGCGTCCTTCGGGAAGGCATTCGAGAGGACCTCGGCGCCGTCGTCGGTCACGAGCACCATGTCCTCGATGCGGACGCCGAGGCCCTCCTCGGGGATGTAGACGCCCGGCTCGACCGTGATCACCATGCCGCGTGCGAGCAGCGGCGGGCCCGGATCGTGCACGTCGAGGCCCACGTGGTGGCAGGTCGCGTGGATGAAGTAGCGGTCGAGGCCCGCCTCCTTGAGGACGCCGCGGGCGGCGGCATCGACCTGCTGGAGCGTGGCCGAGGGCTTCACCGCCGCGATCCCCGCGAGCTGGGCCCGGAGCACCGCGTCGTAGACCTCGCGCTGGCGAGGCGTGAAGCGGCCGCCCACGGGGAAGGTGCGCGTGATGTCGCTCGCGTAGCGCTCGACCGAGCCGCCTGCGTCGATCACGAGGAGGTCGCCCGCGGCGAGCGGGGCGTCGTTGCGGAAGTAGTGGGGGATCGTGCTGCGGGGCCCGCTCCCGACGACGAACGTGTAGGCGGGGAGCGCGCCGCGGCGCCGCACGCCCGCGAGGAGCGCGCCGTCCACGGCCGCCTCCGTCGAGCCGGGCCGGATCTCCGGGAGCGCGTCGCGGAACGCGCCGAGCGTCGCGTCGACGGCGCGCCGCATCGCGTCGATCTCGCCCGGCTCCTTGACGGCTCGCATGAGCATGAGCGCGGGGTGGAGGTCCGCGTACGTCACGTCCGGCCGCATCGCGCGGAGGGTCTTCATCGCGGCGTCCCGGACCTCGCGGATCGAGGCGAGATCGCGGCCCGCGTACGCGGGCAGGTGGAGGCGCGCCCCCTCGGGGAGCCGGGCGGCGAGCTCCTTGCCGAGCGCCTCGCCGCCGCGCGGCGCCGGGCGCGCCGCCTCGATCCCGAGCGCGCGCTCCGCCTCGGCCCCGGCCCGCCAGCGCTGTCCGTAGAAGCGCGCGAACGCGTCGCCGGCCTCGAGGAGGAGGATCGCCTCGCGTGCCTCGATCGTTCCGGCGCCCTTCGGCAGGGGGAACGGCGGCGCCTCGGCGCCCGCGAGGAGGAGGAGCGCGTCCGGGTCGTCGACGCCGGTGAGGTAGAGGAAGTGCCCCTCCTGGGGCGGCTGGAGGACGTCGGAGAGCGGCTGGCCGAAGACGAGCGCGTAGCCCTTCCCGAGGCGCGCGGAGAGCGCCGCGCGCCGCGCCTGCCGGGCGGCGACGGCGTCCTCCGGGACCGAGGGGCCCGCGGCCGCGAGCGCCGCGAGCAGGAGCAGCACGGGCGTCGCGCGAAGCGGGCGGGCCCGCCTCCGCTTTTTCGGAGCTGCGGCGAGGCTCGTCTCCGCGCGCGCGCGCTTCACTTGAGCGCCGTCAGGATGTCGTCCACGGTGCGCGCCTCCGCGAGGCGGCGGCGGACGGCCGCGTCCTTGAGCTTCAGCGTGATGCGCGCGAGCAGCTGGAGATAGCGCTCCTGCTGGTGGTCGGGGCCCGCGATCATGACGACGAAGTGCACCGGCTTGCCGTCGAGCGAGTTGAAGTCGATCCCCTGGTCGATCTTCGCGAAGCCGACGACGAAGTCCCTGACCGAGGGGATCTTCGCGTGCGGGATCGCGATGCCGAGGCCGATGCCCGTCGACATGATCTTCTCGCGCTCGTGGATCGCCGCGAGAAGCTTCGCGCCGTCGGTCACGTCGGGCGACGTGGCTACGACGGCCGCGAGCCGGCGCAGCGTCTCCTCCTTGGTCGTCGCGTCGAGAAGGATGACGCGTTCGGGCGGGATGATGGCTTCGAGGCTGATCGTCATTTCGTCCCCTGGAGGTCAACTCTCGCGGTAGCTCTTCCGCCAACGGAGGTCGTTCGGGCGGTCCGGGTCGCCGGTCATCGTAACGAGGTCGAAGCGGAAGGGGAGGTGCGCGACGCCGAACCGCTCGCGGAAGGCGCGCGTCGCGCGGGCCGTGCGGCGCCGCTGCGCCGCGCTGACCGCGGGCCTCTCCTCGGGGAAGGCTCCGGCGCGCGACTTCACCTCGACGAACACCAGCGTCTCTCCTTCCAGCGCGGCGAGATCGATCTCGCCACCCGCCGCGCGCCAGTTGCGCGCGAGGATGATGAGTCCGGCCCGGCAGAGCAACCGCTCCGCCGCCCGCTCCGCTCGTCTTCCGTGCTCCCTGCGATCCATAGGCAAGGAGCCGCGATGTCCGGGATCACTCGTCCGCGACGGGCGTGGGCTCGCGGGTCTCGACCGGCTCGGGCGCGGCCACGTCGGCCTCGACCCGGGCGGCCTTCGCGGGGACCTCCCCCGCGACCTCCCTCGCTCCCATGATCTCGCGGAGGCGCGTCGCCTTGCCCGTGCGGTCGCGCAGGAAGTAGAGGCGGGCCCGCCGGCTCTTGCCGGTGCGCTTGACCTCGACCTTCTGGACGAACGGCGAGTGGAGCGGGAACGTCCGTTCCACGCCCTGCCCCTGCACGATCCGGCGGACCGTGTAGGTGGCGCTCATGCCGTCGCCCCGGCGGCGGATCACGGTGCCGCCGTAGACCTGCACGCGCTCCTTGTCGCCTTCCTTGATGAGGACGTGCACGTCGACCGTGTCCCCGACCCCGAATTTCGGGAGCTCCTTCTTGGCGAACCCCTGCTCGATCAGGTGGATCCTCGTCATCTCGGCTCCTCCTTCCGTCGGAAGGCGGTGTCACTTTTTTCCTGCCAAAGGTCCTGCCGGCGGACGCGGGTCCGCTCCTCGGAGGCCCTTTCGCGCCATGCCTCGATCGCGGCGTGATTGCCGGAGACAAGCACCTCCGGCACGGGAAGGCCGCGGAACTCGCGCGGCCGCGTGTACTGCGGCCCCTCGAGCATTCCCGTTGCGAACGAATCGTCCGTCGCGGACTCGGCGTGGCCGAGGACGCCCGGCAGCAGCCGGACGACGGCCTCGGTCACCGCGAGGGCGGGGATCTCCCCCCCGGACAGGACGTAGTCGCCGATCGAAATCTCCCTCGCGTGCAGCACTTCGCGGATCCGCTCGTCGAATCCTTCATATCGGCCGCAGACGAGGATCATCCCCGGCTTCCGGGCGAGCTCGGCCGCGATCCGCTGGTCGAAGCGCTCGCCCTGGGGCGTGAGGAGGATCCGCTCGGCGCCCGGCTCGTGAGCCGCGGATGCCTCCTCGACGGCCTTCACGACCGGGCCGGGCATGAGCACCATCCCGGGGCCGCCGCCGAAGGGGCGGTCGTCGACCTGCCGGTGCTTGCCGTCCGCGTGGTCCCGGATGTCCCGCACGTCGTAGCGGACGTGACCCTTCTCCCCGGCCAGGCCGAGGATGGATGCGCCGAGGTAGGTGCGGACGACCTCGGGGAAGAGGGTCAGGATGCTGATCTTCACGGGTAACCGGGGGCGGAAACCCCTTATTGGACCCCGGTTTAGGACCGTCGTCAAGCCGCGGCGCGTATACTCTCCCGCCGTGTTCACCGGGATCGTGCAATCCATGGGGCGGATCGTCTCGCTCTCCCCTGCGGAGGGGGGGGTCCGGATCTGGGTGGAGGCGGGGGCCATGGCGACCGAGGCGAAGCTGGGCGATTCCGTCGCCGTGGACGGCTGCTGCCTGACGGTGGTGGGGGCTTCGGGGGCCCGCCTCGCCTTCGATGCGGTCCCGGAGACGCTCTCGCGCACGACGCTCGGGCGGCGCGCGGCGGGCGACCCCGTGAACCTCGAGCTGCCGCTCCGTCCGGCCGACCGGCTAGGGGGCCACTTCGTCCAGGGGCACGTGGACGCGGTGGCCGAGGTCCTCGAGCGCCGGGACGACGGGGCGGACGTTACGATCACCTTCCGACTGCCGCCCGCGCTCGAGGGGCAGGTCGTGGAGAAGGGCTCGGTCGCGATCGACGGCGTGAGCCTGACCGTCGCGGGCGTCGGCGCCGGGACGTTCCGGGTGGCGCTCATCCCGCACACGCTCGCCGTCACGACGCTCGGGCGCCGCGCGAGGGGCGACCACGTCAACGTCGAGGGCGACATCCTCGCGAAATACGTCGCCGCGCTGGTGGGGCCGCGATGAGTCGACTCGCTCCGATCCTCTGCCTCGCGGGCGCCGCCGGCGTCTGGGCGTGGGCGTTCTACTGGCCGAAGGAGCTCAAGCTCGAGCCGCTGCCGTCGCGGTTCGTCGGCGAGTTCCAGGTCGCCGGCATCGACACGCCGCCGGGCATCGCGAATCCGCTGCCTCCGGGCAAGCAGTACCGCTTCCGGTTCGCGGCCGACGGCACGTACGCCTTCTCGGTGTTCCTCAACGCGGGCTACGAGATCCTGCGGCGCGAGGGCGTCGTGACGGTGGACGAGAGCGGGATGCTCACGCTGACGCCGATCTCGTCGAACCGTCGCGAGGACCGCGCGCCGGCGGAGCGCTTCCACGCCGAGTGGGGCCAGGACGAAACGGGCCCCTTCCTCGCGCTCCGCCACGCCGAGCAGGGCTTCACCTTCCGCCTCCGCTGACGTGTCCCACACGCTTTGTAAAGGCCGAAGTCGTTGGTGGGGAACGACTTGTGGCGGCGGGCTGCGGCATTGCTGCCGCAGTTTCGGCGTGGGGGCGAGCCCTCGACGATGCGCTGGCACGCCGCGGGTTCCCGGTCCGCGGACGCCCCCGACCGGCTAGTTCAGCACGTTGAAGAAGAGCGAGGTGAACGACACGAGGCTCGCGAGCGGGGCGTTCTCGCGCGCGACCTCGCCGGTCTCCCGGAAGCTCTCGAGCATGCGCTGGAGCTCCCGGTAGGCGCTCTCGTCCTTCAGCAGGAGGCCGAGCGAGCCCTTGCCCGCGCGCACGTCGTCGAGCATCACGCGGAGGTCCTCCGTGGCGACGCGGATGTTGTCGTAGACCTCCCCGTCGTCCGCGAGGAGGCGCGAGAGGCTCCCCTTCCCGGAATCGAGGCGCACCGCCACGTTGCGCAGCGCGCTCACGCCCTCGACCAGCGCCGCGTGCAGCTCGTCGTCGCGCACGAGCTTCCCGATCGTCCCCTCGCCGTCATCGACCGCCTTCGCGATGCTCCGGAGGCGCGCGACGATGTCCTTGAGGTCGGTCGCCACGTCGTCGTCGTACATCAGGCGGCCCACGGTCCCCTTGCCGGACCGGATCTGCGTCGCGATGTCGTCGATCCGGGAGACGGCGGAGAGCACGCGATCGTAGAGGGCCCGGTCGTCGAGCAGCGCGCCGATCGAGCTCCTCGGGTCGCGCGCGCGGTCGACGACGTCGGAGAGGCCGTCGGCGATCCGGTCGGCCTTGCGGTAGAGCTCGTCGTCGGCGAGGATCCTGCCGATGCTCCCCTCGCCGCGGCGCAGCCGGCCGGTCACCTCCGCGAGGTCGGAGGTGATGCGCCCGACGCTCTCCCGGTTCTCGTCGATCAGGTTGTTGAGCGCCTCGAACGGGTCGCCCGCCATCCGGCCGCGGAGCGGCGTGTCGGGCGTGAGCTCGCGCTTCCCCGGCGTGCCGCGGTCGAGTTCCAGGATCGCGCGGCCGAGGATGCCGCGCGAGCGCATGTTGACCGTCGCGTCCTCCCAGATCTTCAAGTCGGCGCGGATCAGCATGTCGACCTGCACGTAGCGGCCGGGGGTGATCTCGTCGTCGGGGACGAGCTGGACGCGCTCGACGCGACCCACCTTGGTCCCCGCGGCGAAGATGTCCGCGTCCTTCTTGACGGTCGAGTCCTCGCCGAAGTAGGCCGTCCACCGCTTCTGCTCGACGAACTTGAAGCCGCCCAGCCGGAACGTGAGGAACGTGAGCACGGCGAGGCACGCGAGGATGAAGCCCCCGAGCACCAGGTTCCGCTGGAAGTTCCTCCGCCTCTTGCTCATCGTCTTGCCTCCCGGCGGTCCGCGAGCGGCCCCTCGAGGGCGCCGTGCACGAACTGCCGCACGATCGGATCCACGGCGTTCTTGAACTCGCTGGGCGTCCCCGTGGCGATGATCCGCCCATCGTAGAGCATCGCCACGCGGTCGGCGATCCGGTAGACCCCCTCCATGTCGTGCGAGACGACGACGGAGGTCACGCCCAGCTTGTTGCGCAGGTCCACGACGACCTGGTCGATGATGTGCGCGGTCACGGGGTCGAGCCCCGTCGTCGGCTCGTCGTAGAGGATGATCTCGGGCTCGGTGACGAGGCTCCGCGCGAGCCCCGCTCGCTTGCGCATCCCGCCCGAGAGCTGGTCGGGCCGGAGATCGCGCGTGCCGCGCAGGTCCACGAGGTCGAGCGCGCGCTCGATCCGGCGGTCGATCTCGCCCGGCGGGAGGCGCGTCTTCTCGAGGAGCGGCAGCGCGAGGTTCTCGCCGACCGTGAGCCAGTTGATGAGCGCGCCGCTCTGGAAGAGGTAGCCCATGCGCGACCGCAGCTCGCCGAGCTCCCTCGGCCGGAGCGCATGCACGTCCTTCCCGTCCACGAAGACGCGCCCGGAGTCGGGCTCGGTGAGGCCGATGATCGCCCGCAGGAGCGTCGACTTGCCGGTGCCCGACGACCCGATGATCACCATCGTCTCGCCGCGGTTGATCTCGAGGCAGCAGTCCCGGAGGACGTGGCGGTTGCCGAAGGACTTGGAGACGTGGTCGATGACGATCATTCCATCTCGAAGGCCCGCCAGATGAGCCAGCTCATGATGTACGACAGCATCAGGATGAGGACGATCGAGCTGATGACGGCGCGGCGGACGGCCCGGCCGACGCCGAGCGCGCCGCCCATGGCGCGGAGCCCCTGCGCGCAACCGATGCCCGCGATGACGAAGCCGATGATCCCGGCCTTGACGAGGCCCGCGTAGAGGTCGCGCGGAAGGCCCGCCCACTGGCGCCCCTCGAGGCTCTCGAGCGCCCGGTCGAAGAAGATCCGGAAGGGCAGGCCGAGCTGCTGGTTCGCGACGACCGCGCCGCCGAGGATCCCGATGAGGTCCGCGCAGAGCGTGAGGAAGAAGCTCATCACGCTGAGCGCGAGGATGCGGGGCGCGGCGAGGTACCCGACGGGGTCGATCGACATCACCTCGAGCGCGTCCGTCTCCTCCGAGACCTTCATCGTGCCGATCTCCGCCGCGTAGGCGCTCACCACGGCGCCGACGAGGATGATGCATGTCATGAACGGGCCGAACTCGCGCGCGAACGTCTGGGCGACGAGATCGCCGAGGAGCTCCTCCTCGCCGTACCGGGCGATCTCGATCCCGACCTGGAGGCAGATGATCATCCCCGCGAACAGCGCGACGATGCAGACGACGGGGAGCGACTTGAGCCCGAAGTCGTAGGCGATCCGCGCGGTGATGCGCAGCCGCGGCTTCCGGAACAGGAAGCCGAGCGTCCGGACGAGGATCTCGACCGTGTAGCCCGCGCCTTCGAAGACCGCGAGGAGTCCCTTCATGACGATTCCGAGATCCTCAAGCGTAAGGCCCAGAAGAGACGCAAGTGGGTTCCATCGGCCGTCCGGTCCCAGCCCGTGAATCCCCAGAGGAGCCGGACCTTCCTCGCGTCCTCCGTCCGGCGGCTCATGTAGAGGCCGAAGAGCGCCGAGGTCTCGCGGTGCCCGCTCGGCCACGTGCGCCGGCGCCAAACGCTCACGAAGGGCCGCCACGGCTCGCCGTACTCGCGGAGCGAGGGCGAGTCGTACGGCCAGAGGACGGGGAAGGCCACCTCGCGACCGCCGTCGAACGTGCGCTCCCACCGCCCGATCGGCCAGACGACGGTCTTCCGCATCGTCGCGCCGTCCGCCTTCCGGAAGGCGGTCGTCTTCCGGTAGAAGGGCGGCGCGACCCACGTCCAGCGCCGGAACTCGCGTTCGCTCTCGACGTACTGCCGGCGCCAGATCGGCCACGCCACGAACGTGGTCACCTGGTTCTGGTCGCGCGCGTACTGGTAGAACGGCCAGTACCGCCGCACGTCGACGTACGCGCTCCCCTTCGCTCGCCGGTAGAAGGGGTAGACGCTCGTGTCCACGAGGCCGCTCGCGAAGTGCCGCGTGCGCGTGTAGAAGGGGAACATCACCGTCGTGTGCGAGCGGACCGGCGAGACGTCGCGCCCGTAGAACGGGAACACGAAGAACGCGTGGCTGTCCGGCGTCTTCCGCCACGTGTAGAAGGGCCAGAGCACGAACCCCTTCCGGAACCCCCCGCGCCCCTTCTTGATGCCCCAGAACGGCGCGAACCGGAGCGTGCTCCGCCCGTCCTCCTTGCCGTCCGAGCCCCACGCGACGAGCGGCCAGAGGACGTGGTGCACCGTGAACACGTCCGGGTCGGCCGGCGGCCCGCGCACGAATCGCGTGCGCAGGTAGAAGGGCGTCACGAGCAGCATGTGGTCGATCCCGAGCAGGCTGTTCGAGTAGCCGCCGAAAGGCAGGACGAGGAAGTCCCCCGTGCCGAAGACCGCGAGCGGGAAGAGGATCAGGAACCACGACTTCTCCGCCGCGGGCGTGTGTCGCGCGGTGTAGTACACGAACGGGAACACCTGGATCCGCCGGAACACGTCGTCGTGCCGGTACCGGACGAGCGGCGCGAGCACGTTGACGGACTTGCTGCGCTCGTCCACGCGCTTGTAGTAGAAGGGGCGGACCTGGGTGACGGTGTCCTTGCCCTCGGTCGTCCTGTCGACGAAGGGGCCGTAGCGCTCGCCGCGCGGCGCGGCGCAGGCCGCGAGAAGGACGAGGAAGGGGAGGAGGCGCAAGGTGCGGGGTGAGGGGGTCCGGGGGAGAGGGTACCGCGCCACCCCCGCGGGATTCCGCGCACCCCCGGGGTGATTCATGGTCCCCGCGTACGGGGCCGATGGGTGGGAAGGAGGATCCATGCGACGCCTGCCCCTTCTGCTCCTGCCGCTCGCTCTGGCCTGCGAGACGACGAACGACCGCGTGAACAAGGACGACCCGAACGCGGAGATCACGATCAAGCCGGACGAGCTGGAGCCGATGGCGAACTTCGTCCTCGAGACGAACCGCCTCCTCGTGGCCGAGTTCGTGAGGATCCAGTGCTCGGCCCAGTTCTTCGAGCAGCAGATGGGCTACACGCGCGATCCGAACCTCGTCCTCCGCACCCCGGTGGAGGTCCTGCCCGACGGCACGCGCGTCGTGGTGCTCAAGAGCGTCCACGGCCAGGAGACCAACATCGACCCCGACACGCTCCCGCGTGTTTACTTCGGGAGCAGCGGCCTCCAGATCCGCGCCTACAAGGAGATGCGCATCTACCTGAAGCAGGCCCGGGACCGCGAGCGGCCGTTGTTCCTCAAGGTCGAGGCGAAGAGCGAGCGAGAGGACGCGACGCTCTGGGTGAGCGGCCGCGAGCAGATGAAGAAGCCGAGCATCCTGATCGAGTCGGCGCTCCTCTGGTCGGAGGAGAAGGAGCGCTACATCCACAAGTCCGCCGTGGACTAGGGACGGGGCGGGAGCGCGAGGGGCGCGAGGTGTCCCGCGCGCCGCGGGCTGCCGCCCTTCCTCCCCCCGCGCCCCCCTCCTTACCTTGCGGGAGACCTCCGCGCGCGGTAGGTTCGTCCGCTTCATGAACGTCCACGAGTACCAGGCGAAAGGGCTCTTCCGGGACTTCGGGATCCCGGTGCCCGAGGGACATCTCTGCCGGACCGTCGAGGACGTGCGGCGCGCGTACGCGGCGCTCGGCGGCGGCACGGTGGTCGTGAAGGCCCAGATCCACGCCGGCGGCCGCGGCAAGGCGGGCGGCGTGAAGATCGCGCGCTCCGCCGACGAGGCCGCCGGCCACGCGACCGCGCTCCTCGGCAAGGCGCTCGTCACCCACCAGACCGGCCCCGAGGGCCGCGTCGTCACGAAGCTCCTCGTCGAGGAGGGGCTCGCGATCCGGAAGGAGTTCTACGCGGCGCTCGCCGTGGACCGGCGGCGCGGCGGCCCCGTGATGATCGCGAGCGCCGAGGGCGGCGTCGAGATCGAGAGCGTGCCGCAGGAGAAGCTCCTGAAGGAGCCCGTGGACGTGAACGAGGGGCTGAGGGCCTTCCAGGCGCGCGCGATCGCGTACGGCCTCGGGCTCTCGGGCGATTCCGCGAAGCAGGGGGCGGAGGTGCTCCGGAACCTCGCCCGGCTCTTCGTCGGGAAGGACTGCTCGCTCGCGGAGATCAACCCGCTCGTGCTCCTCGAGGACGGACGGGTGCTCGCGCTCGACGCGAAGGTGAACTTCGACGACAACGCGCTCTTCCGCCACCCCGACGCCGCCGCCCTGCGCGACCCGGAGGAGGAGGATCCCGCGGAGGCGAAGGCGAAGGAGTGGGACCTCTCCTACGTGAGCCTCGACGGCACGATCGGGTGCATGGTGAACGGCGCCGGCCTCGCGATGGCCACGATGGACATCATCCAGCACGCGGGCGGCAAGCCGGCCAACTTCCTCGACGTCGGCGGCGGCGCGTCGAAGGAGCGCGTGACGGCCGCGTTCAAGATCATCCTCGCGGACGAGGCGGTGCGCGCGATCCTCGTGAACATCTTCGGCGGGATCGTGAAGTGCGACCTGATCGCCGAGGGGATCCTCGAGGCGGTGAAGGAGGTGCACCTGAAGGTGCCGCTCGTCGTCCGTCTCGAGGGGACGAACGTCGAGCGGGGACGGCAGCTCCTCAAGGAGTCCGGGCTGAAGGTCGTCGCCGCGACGGACATGACGGACGCGGCGAAGAAGGTGGTGGAGGCGGCGCGATGAGCATCCTCGTGGGGAAGGAGACGAAGGTGCTCGTGCAGGGCCTCGGCTCCGCGGGCAAGTTCCACGCGGCCCAGTGCCGGGAGTACGGCACGCGGATCGTCGCCGGCGTGAAGCCGGGCGAGGGCGGGACGTCGTGGGAGGGCGTGCCGATCTTCCATACGGTGCGCGACGCCCGGAACGCGACGGGCGCGGACTGCTCGCTGATCTTCGTGCCCGCGCCCTTCTGCGCGGACGCGATCTGCGAGGCGGCGTTCGCGGGGATTCCGCTGATCGTGACGATCACCGAGGGGATCCCGACGCTCGACATGGTGCGGGTGCGCGCGGCGCTGAAGGAGACGGGCGCGCGGATGATCGGGCCGAACTGCCCGGGGATCATCACGCCCGGCGCCTGCAAGATCGGCATCATGCCGGGCTACATCCACAAGCCGGGGGATGTCGGCGTGATCTCGCGCTCGGGCACGCTCACCTACGAGGCGGTCTGGCAGCTCAGCGCGAAGGGCATCGGCCAGTCGACGTGCATCGGCATCGGCGGCGACCCGGTGCAGGGGACGAACTTCGTGGACTGCCTCGAGCTCTTCGCGAAGGACCCGGCCACGAAGGGGATCGTGCTCATCGGCGAGATCGGCGGCAGCGCGGAGGAGCAGGCGGCGGAGTGGATCAGGGCGAACCTCAAGGGCAAGCCGGTCGTGAGCTTCATCGCGGGCGCGACGGCGCCGCCGGGGAAGCGCATGGGCCACGCGGGCGCGATCATCGCGGGCGGCTCGGGCAAGGCCGAGGACAAGAAGAAGGCGCTCAAGGCCGCCGGCGTGACGGTCGTCGACTCGCCGGCCGACATCGGCGCCGCGATGGCGAAGGCCCTCGGCCGGGCATGAGGCTGCGCGCGGTGGCGCCCCTTGCCGCCGCCCTCGCCCTCGTCCTCGCCCTCGCCCTCGTCCTCGTCGCCTGGCTCGTTGCCGCAGGCGGCGAGGGCCGCACGGCGCGCCCGCCCGTCCGCGAAGCTTCGCCCGGCCCGGACTTGGCGACGGGCGCCCCGCCCGACGTGACCGCACCGGAGGCCTCGCCGGGAACGGCCGCGGCGCCGCCGGCAGCGGCGCCCCTCGACCTCTCCTTCCACCTCGAGACGGGGTCCGGCGCGATCCTCGTCGAGCTGTCGATCCGGCCCGAGGACGCGCGGGTCCGCCTGAAGGCGGGGGGGCTCGTCGCTGCTCGGCAGCTCGGGCAGGAAGGGCGCATCGACGGAGTGCGGCTTCAGCTACCGCCGCCGCCCGTTCCGTGCGGACCTCGAGTGGGACGACTCCATGCGGCTCAAGCGGCTGCGCGTGCGGGGCGACCGGGAGCCGGGCCCCGACGCCCTCGTGCTCCTCGACCTCTTCGCGGAGGACGGGGCGACGCTCGCCTCGGAGCTGACTCCCGCGGCAGTCGACCCGGCGGCCGCGGCCTACGTCCTCGAGCGCCGCCGGGAGATCGCCGGCGGCGTCGCGCACGACCTGCTCCTCACGCTGAGGCCCGTCGAGTGAGCGATGATGGTATACTAATGCCATCATGGTGCGTACGCAGATACAGCTTAGGAAAGGGCAGTACGACGGGCTCAGGAAGTGGGCGCGGAAGCTCGGGATCTCCCTCTCCGAGGCGGTGCGTCGCTGCGTGGACGAGAAGCTCGCCGCGGAGGAGGCGTCCCCGACGCCCAACGAGAGGCTGCGCGACGCGCTCTCCGTGATCGGCAAGTACGCGGACGCCGAGTCCCCCTCCCGCGTCGCGCGCGACCACGACCGCCACTTCGCGGAGGCGTCGCGGGGTTGAGCGTCTTCGTCGACACGTCGGCGCTCTACGCCCTGCTCGTGAGCACCGAGGAGGGGCACGCCGCCGTCGTGGCGACGCTGCGCAGGCTGGTCAAGGCCAAACGCCCGCTGCTCGCGTCGAACTACGTGCTCCTCGAGACGATCGCGCTTCTCCAGCACCGCTTCGGTCTGCCCGCCGTGCGCGACTTCGAGGGCCGCATCGTCCCCCTGCTCCGCGTGGCGTGGGTGTCGGCGGAGCTGCACCAGCGGTCGATCGAGCGGCTCCTCCGGACGAACCGGCGCGAGCTGAGCCTCGTCGACTGCGCAAGCTTCGAGGTCATGGATGCGGAGGGCATCCGGGATGCGTTCGCCCTCGACCCCGACTTCGCCGCCGCGGGGTACCGGGTGTTCCCGGCCTGATCCGCCGCAGCCGGCGCGCCGCGAAGGCGAGGGACCCGGCGTGGCCCGAAGGCCCCCGCCGCGCGGGGCCTCGAGCGACGCGCCCGTCCCGCGGTCGCGCATCTTGCGCGCGATCCAGAGGTCGGGGTTTTCCCGCAGCACGTCGCGTACGCGGCGCGTCGTGGGGAGCATCAGCCAGCACCCGAGTGCCCACGCGCAGCTCAGGAAGAAGTAGACGCCGACCACGGCGCCGGCGGCGAGCATCAGGCCCACGAGGCCCGTCCAGACGATCGCAGCGCCGAGCGTCCACGGGAAGGGCTGCGAGCGGACGCCGCGGATCCAGGCGAGCGCCACGAGGAAGACCGCCGCGCCGATCCCCGTGTAGTGCCTCGGCGAGCAGCATCAGGCCGAGCACGATCCCCGCGAGCATCGCGTTCGCGACGCAGAAGTCGCGGATCGCCACGATCGCCCGGTGGGCCTTCCCGAGCCGGCGGCTCGCCCGGAGCCGCGCCTCGCGGTCGCCGTCCCCAGGTGCCGTGACCCGCTTCTAGCCCGCCGGCGGAAGCGCCGTCAAGCGCTTCCGCAAGGCCTCGCGCCGCCCCCGGACCCCCTTGTCTTCCGGCTCGGGCAGGCGCGCCATCGCGTCGAGGACGCGTCGCGCATCGACGTGCAGCGCCTCCTTCGCTGCCTTGTCGAGCAGCGCGAGGCAGTCGCCAAGATCCGCGTCCGACAGGCGGCGCGCCTTCAGCAGGAGAAAGAGGGTAGGCGACGGCCGGTAGACCGTTCCGCGCTTGCCCCGGCGCAGCACCTCGATCTCGTCCGCCCAGCCCTTGATGCGCCCGACGAAGAAGTCCGCGGCCGAGTTGAGCGCCTCGACCGGCAACCCGAGGTCCGCTGCGAGACCGAGAAGGGCGAGGCGCGCGTCCTTCGGACCCCGCACGGGCACGAGATCGACGTCCTCCGTCGTCCGGCGGCCGTCGATCCAGAGCGCCACGAGCGAGCCGCCGACCAGCAGCCACTCGCCGTGGAGCCGATCCGCGACGGCCATGACGACCTGCTCGATCCGCTGCCGGTCCACCGGGAGATAGAATACGGGCGTGGCAGGCGCGTGGGAACTGCTCATGGACCTCGGCCTTCCGGACGGCGCCATCCGACCCGCGCCGCGCGGTCCGTTCGATGCCGCGCGCGTCCGCATGGCCGTCCGCGAGGTCATTGCATCGCCCGACCTCGACGTCGTCCCGCTGCTCGCGTGGCTCCGCGCGTGGCAGCACCACTGGCCGAACCACTTCCGCGCGACGCTCGGCGCAGACGGCGAGCGCGTCGTGGAAGGGCTCCGCGCGCGCCTCGAGGACGAGAACCGCTACCTGAAGCTGCGCCGCATCGCGATCGAGAACCTGGCCGCCGTGCTGTGACTACCGCAGGGCGACGCGGTGGACCAGGAGGAACCCGTCCGGGTCGTTCACGAGCGCTCCCTCCTGCGCCGCGAAGAGGCGCATCGGGTCGTCCCAATCGAGGGGGGGTCCGGGGGCCAGGCGCCAGGAGAGGATCCGGTCGCGCGGCAGCGGGGAGGACGCGGCGGGCGGCGGCCGCGAAGGCTCCGCGAGCAGCCGGAACACGGCCCTCGGCCGCTCGGCCGCGATGAGCCATCCGTCGCGCATCGCCACGGCGCCGTCCGGCCCCTCTCGCACCCCGCCGCCCGCGTCGGGAAGCGCGGAGAGCACGCGACGCATCCTCGCCTCGTTCGCGACCTCGGCGAGGAAGACCTCGTCGCCGCCGACGCGCGCGAGCGCGAACCGGTCGCCGAGCGCGCGCACGAACGGCTTCACGAGAGGCGTCTCGTCGCCGCCGACGCCCGCGAGCGCGAGCACCCGCGCGAGGTCGAGCCGCGCCGCCACGAAGGTGCCCCGCGCGACGAACGGAGGGGGCGAGACCTCGCCGTTCGGCTCGTCGAGGAACGCGAGCACGCCCTTGCGCGGCCGCGGCGCGAAGAGGAACGCGCGCACGTCGACCGCGTCGGCGTCGAGCGCGATCGTCATGCCGAGGCTCGCGTCCGCGGGCAGCGCGAGCTCCGCGAGGTCCTCGTTCCGCCGCTCCAGCTCCGCGAGCGCCTCGCGCGGGAGCCACAGCAGGACGTCCGCGTCGCCCCGGAGCTTCGCGCGGAGCGCCCCGAGCCGCGGCGCGAGACCGGGGCCGCCGGCGCGCCGGTGGTCGATCAGCTCCTCGACGGCCTCCGGGCGCCACGAGAACGCGACGACGCCGCCCTGCGCGGTCCAGTACACGGCGCCCGACGCCTCCCCGCCCTGGCGCGAGCGGATCGTCTCCCCGCGATGGTCGCGCCGGGTTCCGGGGCCGAGCACGCCCGCGTCGGCGAGGCGGGCGAGGTGGCGCGGGAACGCCTCCGCGTCGCCTGTCTCCATCACCACGAGCGGCACTTCGCGGCCGCCCGCGCGCACGACCGCGAGCAGGATCGGCCCGCGCGCGAGGTTCCAGAACGCCCCGAGCCAGACTTCGCCCTTCTCGTGGCTCGCCTCGCGCGCCCGCGCGAGCAGCGCCTTCGCCTCGATCGCGATCCGCTGCGCCGCGGGGTCGCCGCGCAGCTCCGCGTAGCGGCCCTCGACGAGCCGGGCCGCGGTGCGCGGCGGGTCCTCGACCGACAGGCAGAAAAGGGTCCCCTCGGGAAGCCAGCCGTCGATCGGCTCGTCGGCGGCGGCCCCGGACGTGGCGAGGAGCAGCCACAGGGCGCCGGCCATCGTGCGCACGGCACCTCCCAGTCTAAGCCCGGCTCCGACGCTCGTGGATCGTCGCCGGATTCCCCCGCTTGACTTGGGAGCCGGATTGCCGGATGCACAACTTGCCGGCCCCGCTTGCGTTAGAATAGGTCAAGCTTCGGGGCGTCGATTGCGCGGTCTTCTCGGTAGTTTCCTCGGGTTTTCGTTGGCGGTCGCCGCGATGGCGGCGGCTCCGGGGCCGGATGCCCCCGCCGCCCCGGATCTCCTCTTCTTCACGAGAAAGGTCGCGCCCGACCTCCAGGCGCGCTGCTCCGGCTGCCATAGCGACCCGCAGGGCGCCGGCGGGAAGTTCCTGCTCGAGCCGCTCGGCGAGAAGCCCGACTCCGAGGCGGTGATCCGCAACTTCCGCTCGGCGCTCGCACAGCTCGAGCCGCACGACCCGGCGAGGAGCAGGCTCCTGCTGCGCGCGCTCGGCGAGGGGCACCCGGCAGGCGCGGTCTACGCCTCCAGGAGCGCGCCGGACTTCGAGACGCTCCTGCACTTCGCGATGGGGGCGACGCTCGAGAACCGGCCGCCCGAGGCGATCGTGGAGCCGCGCCGCGACGCGGAGACCGGCAAGGAGGTCGCGCTCGACGGCGCGCTCTCCGCCGACCCCGACGGCGGGAAGCTCGGCTACCGCTGGCAGGTCGTGGACCGGCCCCCCGGGAGCCGCGCGAAGCTCGAGGGCGCGGACGCGCAGGCCGCCCGTCTCGTGCCCGACCTCCCGGGCGCGTACCGCGTCGAGCTGCGCGTGACCGACGGCGCGCTCTGGAGCCTGCCCGCGTTCGTCGCCGTCAGCGCGCGCGCGCCCGAAACCCGGACGTCGGCGGGCACGCCGTCGATGAAGCAGAGCTTCACCGATCGCGCGCTCGATCCGAAGCGCCTGCGCCTGATCCGGCGCCTCTTCCTCGACCTCAAGTGGAGGAGCCCGCGCCTCGAGGAGGTCGCGGAGTGGTACGACAGGCCACACGCCGAGATGGTGCGCGCCTTCCTCAAGGATGAGGAGACGTGGACGGCGTGGTTCGAGGGCCAGCTCTACTACTTCCTCCTGCTCGACAGCTTCCGCCCGAAGGAGGGGCCTCTCACCGCGCTCCCGGGGAGGCTCGCGAAGGGGGAGGTCACCGTGCCGCGCGCGGTGGAGGAGATCGTCCGGAGCCAGTACTTCAACGCCCGGAATCCCGGCAACGACACGTTCGTGACCGTCGTCCTCGAGCAGTGCCTCGGGATGACCGTGCAGGACCGGAGGAACATCCCGACGCTCGAGGCCGGGAAGAAGATGTACGACGGCTACAAGGCGAAGGTGTTCAAGGAAGAGGGCGACTCGCAGGCCGACCTCGTGCGCATCGTCTTCGCCCAGCTCGACATGCACCGCCAGCTCCTGCGGCGCACGTGGAAGGACCTCCACGGCACCGACATCGACCCGAAGCGGCTCGACGGGTGGGCGGCGGCGTGCGCGACAAGGCCCGAGGGCTTCGTTCCGCTCCTCGAGGAGTGGCTCCTCGCCCCCGCCTACGTCGACGGCGTGGGAAAGCCGCGGCCGAAGGCGGAGATCCCCTACGTCCGCGCGCTCTTCCTCGACACGCTCGACCGGCTCCCCGCGTACGACGAGCTCAGGAACGTCCGGAACGCCTTCCTGAGCCTCGCGGACCCGACGCCGATCCGTCTCGTCATGGGGCGCGTGCTCCTCGAGTCGGCCGAGGCGCGGCTCCCCGCCTCCGCGGTGGACGCCCCGCGCTTCGTCGACGAGCAGTTCGTGCGGCTGCTGGCGCGTCCCGCGACGGCGGCCGAGCGGGGGGCCTTCGTGGACGCCCTGAAGAACGACCCCGGCGTGAACCCGCGTCTCGTCCTCTTGACGCTGATCTCGAGCCCCGAATACCAGAGCTACTAGGAGCGATGCGACCCCCCCTCCCGACCCCCCGTTGCCTTCCCGGGCTGGTCGCGTATGCTCCTTCCGGAGGATCCCATGTGTGAAGACCTGACCCGCCGCGGCTTCCTGAAGGGCTCGGGCGTCGCCATCCTCTCCCTCCCCTTCTTCCAGAGCCTCGCCTTCGCGAAGAAGGAGTGGAAGACGAAGCGGGTCGTGATGGTGGCGTTCGCCGGCGGCGTCCGCAGCCGCGAGACGATCGAGACGCCCGGGAACGTCCCGAACCTCATGCGGATCGCGGAGCAGGGCGTCGTCTGCCCGAACGTGGGCGTCATGAACAACGGCCACTTCGGCGCCACGATGTCGATCTTCACCGGGAACCGCGAGTACCTCGGGATCCGCGAGAACGAGCGGGGCCAGAACCCGACGGTCTTCGAGTACGCGCGCAAGGGGAAGGAGCTCCCCGCGAACGCGGTCTGGCTCTCGACCGCCGGCGGCGCGCAGCAGCGGAACCTCGTCTACTCCCTCCACAAGGACTACGGCGAGGCGTACGGCGCGAACCTGATCGACGCCGACGGCCTCTTCAACCAGGAGTTCCGGAACGTGCTCCAGTCCTACGGCAAGCCGTCGCTCCCCGGCGAGGCCGAGGAGGAGGCGATGGCGAAGCTCCGGTCGGCGATGGCGCCGCCGCCCGCGGGCGCCGCGGGGCTGAACGACCCCGAGACGCTCGCGCGCCTCCAGCGCTACCTGCTCGAGGAGATCTCCGGCAAGACGACTCAGATCACCGGCCCCGGCGCCGGCGACGCGCGGGCCCTCTCCGTCGCGGTGAGCGTGCTGCGCCTCTTCAAGCCGACCCTCATGGGGGTCGTGCTCCAGAACGCGGACATCGCGCACGGCAGCTACAACGGCTACGTCGAGGTCATCCGCCGCGCGGACGAGCAGCTCGGCCGCCTGTGGGACTCGATCCAGGCCGATCCGGAGCTGCGCGACTCGACGACGCTGATGGTCCTCCCCGAGTTCGGCCGCGACCGGAACCTCAACCAGAGGAACGGCCTCGACCACGGCGACAGCTCGCCCGAGCTCCTCAAGGTGGCGATGGTCGGCGCGGGCCCCGACTTCAAGAAGGGGAAGACGGTCAGCGCGGGCCTCCAGTCGATCGACGTCTGCCCGACCGCGTGCGAGCTGCTCGGGGTGAAGGCGGAGTTCGCGAACGGGAAGCCGATGCGCGAGATCTTCGCCCGGTAGGGCGGCCCGTGCGCTGGATCGCCGCGGGTACGCTCCTTCTCCTCCCCGGGCTCGCGGCCCTGGCCGGGGACGAGATGGGGGGGGGCGCGGGGGGGGGCGCGCCGCGCCCGAAGAAGGCGAACCCGGGCTGCATCAACTGCCACGACGGCATCGAGGAGATGCACCCGTGGGAGGCGCTCTCCTGCACGGACTGCCACGGCGGTGACGGCGACTCGATGGAGAAGGAGCGCGCGCACGTCAAGGCGACGCGACCCTCGCCCAACGACGAGACGACGCTCCCGCTCCAGTACGACCTCCCTTACCGGCGCTTCGTGAACCCCTCCGACATGCGCGTCGCGCGGGAGGCGTGCGGCCGCTGCCACATGGACGCGTGCGTCAACGTCGAGAAGTCGCTCCACGGCACCACGGCGGGGCACCTCTCGGACGGCCTCTACGAGAACGGCGTCACGCGCGCGAAGGAGGCGCGCTACGGGATCTTCGCCGTCTCGGACGACGACGGGCAGGTGCCCGAGCACGGCCTCCGCTCCCTCCCCCCGATCCCCCCTCCCTCCATCCCGCCGGACGCGGGCATCGGCGACCACTTCAGCGACCTGCCGCGGAAGTCGTGCATGCAGTGCCACCTCTACTCCCGCGGCGTCGGCCTGCGCGGCCGGCTCGGACAGGACGGCTGGTACCGGAGCGAGGGGTGCGGCGCGTGCCACATCGTCTACGCGCACGACGGCCTCTCGAAGAGCGGCGACCCGACCGTCGATAAGCTGGAGCCCGGACACCCGCTGCAGCACCGGCTCACGGACCGGATCCCGAGCGAGGTGTGCGGGCGCTGCCACGCGCTCGACGCCTCGATCGGGATGAGCTTCCGCGGGCTCGCGCAGCTCCCGCCGGGCGTCCCCGGCGGCCCCGACGTGCCCGGGACCACGAAGCAGCTCGACAAGGGGCGCTTCTTCCTCAACGACCCCTCGGTGTGCCCGCCGGACGTCCACCACGAGCGCGGGATGCACTGCATCGACTGCCACCGCTCGGGCGACGTGATGGGGGACGGGAACGTCTACGGCTTCATGGAGCACGCCGTCGCGATCCGCTGCGAGAGCTGCCACGGCACGTTCCGCGCGAAGGCGACGTTCCAGACGGAGCGCGGCGAGACGCTCGACCACCTGCGGTGGATGGGCGACGTCGCGATCCTCACCGGGCGCGTCAGCGGCAAGGAGCACGTCGTGAAGCAGGTCGTCGACGTGCTCAACCCGCGCCACGCGAGCCACAACCCGCGCGCGGCGAAGGCGATGGACCCGGTGACGCACGGCCGGCTCGCGTGCTACGCCTGCCACAGCGCCTGGAGCGTGAACTTCTTCGGCTTCCACTTCGACCGGAACGACCAGTTCACCCAGCTCGACATCCTCGCGGGGAAGCGGACGCCGGGGCGGGTCACGACGCAGGAGAAGATCTTCAGCACGTTCCGGAACCACTACCTCGGCGTGGACTCGCACGGGCGGATCGCGCCCTACATGGTCGGGTTCTCCACGGCGGGCACCTACCGCGACGTCGAGGGGAAGGCGGTCCTCCGCGAGGAGCTGCCGGTGACGGTGGCCGGCCTCTCGGGGATGACGCTCATCCACCACCAGACGCACACCATCCAGCCCGCGGCGCGGCGGTGCGACGAATGCCACGGCGCGCCCTCCGTGCTCGGCATGGGATCCGAGAACTTCCGTCTCTTCCGCGACCTCTTCGTGGTCGTCGGCGAGGCGGGGCTCACGGTCTGCGGCTTCGACGTGAAGACGCCCGCGCAGAGCGGGGCGCTGGCGAACCTGCCGCTCCCGGCGCAGCCCCGCGACGTGGCGCTCTGGAACCACCCGCTCACCGGGCGCGCGGAGGCGGCGTACGTCGCCTGCCGCGACGGCACGGTGCAGATCGTGGACGTGACCGCGCCGCAGGACCCGCGCCGGCGCGGCCAGATCGACGCGGGCGATGCGCGGAAGGTGCAGGTGCGCGAGTCGCACCTCTTCGTCGCCGCCGGGAAGGAGGGGCTCCTCGTCTACGCGCTCGACGGCCCCTTCAAGCCGCGGCTCGTCGGCAAGGCGAAGACGGCGGAGGCGCGCGCGGTGCACGTGGACGGGCTCGTCGCCTACGTCGCGGACGGGCCCGGGGGCCTCCGGATCGTGGACCTGAGCGTCCCGGCGAAGCCCGCGGTCGTCGCGGCGGTCGATCTCAACGGCGACGACGCCCGGCCGCTCTCGGCGAACGACGTGCTCGTCCAGTTCGTCGGTGCGCGGCCCGACGTCGCGTCGCGCGCGCGGACGCGGGCGAGGAACCTCGCGTTCGTCGCGGACGGCGAGGCTGGGCTCTACGTCGTGGACGTCACCCGCCCGGCGGGCGCGAAGCCGATCTTCCGCGGCATACGCGGGTCGCTCAGCGGGACCGCGCTCGCGTTCGCGAGCAACTACGACATCGGGAGCGCGGGCGGCGACATCGCCTCCGCGGAGCGGGAGTACCTGTACGTCGTGGGGACGCAGGGCGCGAGCAGCAACGGCGTCCTCTGGAAGGTCGACGTGGGCCTGCCCGAGACGCCGCAGGTCGTCGGCCAGCGCGGCACCGTGGACGACCCGCGCGCCGTCCGGATCGCGAGCGTCTTCCAGGCGCCCTTCCTGAAGCAGTTCGCGATCGTGGCCGGTCGCGGCGCGGGCAACGTCGAGATCGTCGACGTCACCGCGCGGGCCGCGCAGCTGCCGCAGGCGGGCCTCGTCGAGGCGGCCGGTCGGGCCACGGGCGTCGACGTCGAGTCCTTCCCCCTCGATCGTCTGGTAGGATTCGACGGGAAGCCCCTGAAGGACGTGAGCCACCCCGGTGCGCGGCTCCTGTCGCGCTCCGAGATCGAGCGGATCCTGCACGCGGAGGTGCGATGATGCGGAACATCTGGCTGTGCGCGCTGCTCGCGGCGCCCGCGCTCGCCGACGAGGTGGACAACGTCCTCTCCGTGTGGGACCTGAACCGCGACGGCATCCTCACG
>WYBS01000003.1 GCA_011525755.1 Planctomycetaceae bacterium | reverse complement strand
TACTGGTCGCGCGAGGCGCCCGAGCTCTGGGTCGTCGCGTTCCCGCACGCAGCGGACGCGAAGGAGAACCCGTACGCGAGCTACCGCGACTTTCTGTCGCAGAACGACCAGTTCATCGACTTCTCCGAGGGGTACGAGATCACGGAGGAGAAGGAGACGACCGTCGGGGACATGAAGGTCACGACCTACGACATCGTGGAGGCGAAGACCGATCGCGTGCCCCACCACGTCGTGACCTGGGTCTTCCACTTCGACGACTTCGACTTCGCGGTGATGTTCAAGGTGTTCGAATGGCACTACAAGGACTACGAGTCCTCCTTCCGCGGATGCCTCAAGTCGTTCAGGCGGGTCGAGCGGACCGTCGCCGTCGCGGGCACGAATCCCGCCGCCGGCACCGGCGCGCCGGCGACGCGCGCGGACATCCTGAAGCTGCCGAAGGAGCAGCGCGCCCGCGCGATGAAGGACGCGGTCGAGGCGGCGCTGCGCCGCGAGACGGACGCGCTGCCCGCGGGCTGGAAGAGCCGCCGCACGAAGAAGTTCCTCGTGCTCACGAACGCGAGCGACAAGTTCGTGAAGGCGGCGATCGACCACGCGGAGGCGATCGCGGACCACATCGACGACTTCTTCGGCACGGCGGGCGCGGAGTACGTGCCGCCGTCGATCCTCCGCATCTTCGCGACGACGGAGGAGCGCTCCGCGTACGCGCCGAAGGAGGGCGGCGACCTCGTGCGCGAGGTCGCGATCGGCGCCGGCCACGGCTGGGAGAAGGACAACGCGTGGGAGGACCTCAACAAGGGCCTCTGGTCCGAGTGGCTCCTCATGCGCCATCCGCAGCTCGAGGAGATGCTGCCGGGCTGGTTCCGCGACGGGCTCAACAAGTACATGGGGATGCTCCGGACGAGCGGCAAGCGGATCAACTTCGCGAAGGACGACTGGGACCGCGACGAGATCCGGCTGCAGATCAAGCGCGGCGGCTACGAGGAGCTGCTCGCGCTGCTCTCGCGCGAGTTCACCGACCTCGGCAAGCCGGACAACGCGATCCAGGACGAGGACAGGAAGCGCCAGGTGCGCGTCGTCGTGCTCTGGCTCATGCGGCAGGGCAACGGCGGGAAGGCGAAGGACCTCGTGCGCGACCTCGTGCTCGGGGTCGCCGCGGAGATCGACCGGGTGGAGGCGGAGATCCTCGCGATGCCGGAGCAGAAGGACGTGGAGAAGCCCTCGATCGAGAGCAGGCGCGTGGACATCCGGAAGAACGCATGGAACGGCCTTCTCGGCGGCTGGGACGAGGGCGACTGGAACCGGCTCACCAACGCGTGGCTCGGCTTCGCGAAGTAGGAGGGGATGGGGCACGGGGAAGGGGTATACTCCCCTTGACGGAGGTTTCGATGCGCAGGCTTCGCCTGGGCTTTCTCCTCGGGCTTTCGGTGCTCGCCCTCGCGCCCGGCTGCCGCACGCTGGCGGGCGTCGCGACGTTCGTCGGCACGGTCGCGATCGAGGCCGCGCTCGACGGCGACGACTGGGGCGACGACAGCTGCGAGCCGGAGCGGCGCCGCGACCGCCGAGCCCCGACGCCGAACCCCCGCCGGAGCGCGTCGAGGCCCGCAACCGATCCGAGCCGGTAGGGCGCCTCAGGAGTGCCACGTGCGCGCGAGGAGCCTCGCCGTGGCGACGAGCGACTCGGCGACGAAGCGCCCGGGCCACATGACGACGACGAGGAAGAGGAGGAACCGGTTCACGTCGTCGGAGTAGCGGAACGGGTGGTCGAAGAGGCCGCCGAGCCAGCCGACGTTCGTGAGCTCGGGCCTCGGGTGCACGACGTAGGCGACGAGCAGGTAGACGGCCGTGCCCGCGAGAGCGAGGAGGCCCGCGTGCATCACCGCGAAGAGCACGTAGATCCAGCAGCCGAGCAGCGCAGCCGCGAGCACGAAGCAGGCGAGAACCGCGGCCCGCGACCCTTGCCGCCGGCCCCTGCGCCCGAAGTCAACGGAGCCCGTCGGGCCGGGGCTGATGGACTCGCCGATCCACTCGAAGAGGCTCATTGCAACCGACCTCCCTTACCCGTATCGGCCGGCGGTGACTCAGTACGTATCCACGCGGCGCCGCAGCGGTGGCCGCACGGCGAGCGGGGTCCGCCTCACACACGCGGACCCCGCCATCCGGGCGCCGCCGCCCCGAACCGTTACCCCGCAACGATTTCCGCCAGCCAACGCACGTACTCGGTACGCTCAGTGCGTGGCGAGGGCGGTCTCGGCGGCCTTGCGGACGGCTTCGTCGGGGTCGGATTTCAGGGCTTCGAGCGCGGGCGCTGCGGACTTCGCGGCTGCGCCCATCCGGCCGAGCGCCGTCGCCGCGGCGGCGCGCACCTCCGCCTCCTCGTCGGCGAGCGCGGCCACGAGGTTCTTCAAGGCGCCCTTCGCCTCCGGGCCGATCCCGCCGAGCGCTTGGGCCGCCGCGAGACGCACCTTCCACTCCGGATCCTTGAGCAGCGCGGCGACCGCCGACACCGCGGGGCGCCCCTCCGCGCCGAGCGCCCCCGTCGCCGACGCGGCAGCCGCACGCACCTCGGGGACCTTGTCCTTGAGGGTCGCCGCGAGCGCCGTCGCCGCCTTCCCGGCCTCCGGCCCGATCCGCTCGAGGATCGAGCAGGCCGCGAGGCGCATCGGCGCGCGCCCGTCCTTCAGCGCCTTCGCCGTGTCGGGCACCGCCTCCTCGCCGAGGCTCACGAGCGCATCCGTCGCCGCCTTGCGGAGCTCCTCGTGCTGCTCGACGACGACGACGTTCAGGAGGCCGGGCACCGCGCGCTTCGCCTCGGCGCCCATGTTGCCGACCGCACGGATCGCCGCCTCGCGCACGTCCTTGTTCGCGCTCTTCAGCTGCTCCTCGAGCGCGGGCATGATCGTCTTCGTCTCGGGCCCGATCATCCCGAGCGCCTGGACGCAGAGCCGCGTCATCTCCGCGTCGCTGCCGATCCCGCGGAGGAGCGCCGGCACGCCGCCTGCCGCGGCCGGTCCCACCTCGCCGAGCGCGGCCGCCGCCTGCCGCCGCACCTCCGCGTCGCCGTCGCGCAACGCGTCGCCGAGCGCGCGCGACGCCCGCTTCGCGCCGGGCCCGATCCGCCCGAGCGTCATCGCCGCCGCGAGCCGCACGCGCGCATCCTTGTCCTTGAGCGCGACGAGCAGGCCCGCGACCGCCGGCGCCGCGGAGGGCCCGATCGCGCCGAGCGCCTGCACCGCCTCGAGGCGGAGCTCCGGTCCCGCCTCCTCGTCGAGGAGCGAGACGAGCGTGAAGAGCGCCGCGTCCCGGCTCTCGCCCGTGCGGAAGAGCGCGAGCGCGACGCCCGCGTGCGCGCTCCGGTCCTCGCCCGAAAGCGCCTCCGCGAGCGCGGGGGCCGCGGCGGCCCCGCGCTTGCCGGCGTCCTCCGCGGCCGCGAGACGCTCCGCCCCCCGCGCCCCCCTGATCCGGGCGAGGAGATCCTCCGGAGCGGCCGGCGGCGCGGGCTTCTCGGCCGGCTTCTCCGCCGGCCTCTCCGCCGGCGGCGCCTGCTCGGGCGGCTTCTCCGGCGACGGCTGCGCGCGCCGCTCCGCCTGCCGCCGTGCGAACCTCCGCCTGTCGCGCTCGAGCATCGCGTTCCCGGTCCTTTTCGCGAGGCGGTTGATCGGCGCGGTGTAGGTCGGGCTCTCGTCGAGCTCGGCGGCGCGACCGTAGCACTCCGACGCCTTCCTGAGGAGATCGATGAGCTTGTCGAGCTCGTCGTCGGTGAACTTGTCGTCCTCGAGGACCCACTTGTTGTAGAGCGCGTTCGCCTCGTCGGCGAAGGCCTTCCCCTGCGTGCCGAGCGAGGCCGGGTCGGTCGCCCTCTCGGGCGGCCGGATGCGCTCGAGCGCCCACGCCGCGGCGCGCCGCACCTCGCGGTCCGGGTCGCCGAGCGCCGTCTCGAGCGCGGGGATCGCGCCCGACGCCTTCCCGCCGAGCTGTCCGAGCTCGCGCGCGGCCTCGGCGCGCACGGCGGCGTCCGCGTCGCCGAGCCGCTTCGCCGGATCCGCGTCCTCTGCGGACAGGGGGAGAGCGAGGAGGAGGAGGGCAGCCCACCGCATGGGCGCCCATCTTGGCACGGCTTGGCGCGCCGTTGTGTCAAAGGCTGGCTACGTTCCGGTACCCTTGTGCGCCATGGGCAGGATGTCGAACCGGGACCGGATCTCGCGCATGCAGGAGGAGGCGGCGGCCACCGAGCGCGAGAAGGACGAGAAGCGGAAGACCGCGCACAAGGAGCCGAAGGCGAAGAAGGGCGCGCCCGCCGCCCCCCCGGGCCGCATGAAGATCGTGTGGGCCGTGTGCGCGGTCAACGGCTCGGTCGTGAAGACGTTCCCCTACCCCCAGAAGGCGGCCGCGGAGGCAGAGGTGGCGCGGCTGACCGAGGAGAAGCAGGCGCCGCACCACCTGCGCGCGGAGAAGGTGCCGTTCGACGACTAATGTGGAACGGAGGGGGCTCCGGGGGCACGCGGGCTATCATGGCCGCATGCGAGCCCTCGCCTTAAAGGCCGCGATGCTCCTCCCCGCCGCGGGCGCCGCGGCCGGCGAGAAGCCGCAGCCCCACCCGCACTTCAACGACGGCGGCACGATCCGCTGGCACACCGATCTCGCCGCCGCCTCCGCGGCCGCGAAGAAGCAGGGGAAGCTCGTCTTCATCGAGTATGGCCGGGAGAAGTGAGGCAACTGCCGCGCGCTCGTGGAGCGCGTCCTCCCGGGTTCCGAGGTGAAGGACCGGATCCAGGACCTCGCGGTGGGTCTCGCGGCGGATTGCGACGCGCCGGAGGCCGACGTCGAGCGGCTCATGCGCGAGAACCTGAAGGGGGCCAACATGCTGCCCTTCGCCGCGTTCGTGACGCACGACGGCAAGTGGGTCGGAGGCTTCTCCGGGTTCAGGGACGCGGCCGAGTTCCTGAAGGTCCTCGACGCCGCGGAGCAGAGCCCGCTGATCCAGGCCAGCGAGGCGACGCGGAAAAAGCTCGGGGGGCTCGCGGACAAGGCGACGAAAGCCGCGGAGGCGGGCGACTGGAAGACGGTCGCAACCGCGTGCCGCGAGGCGGCGAAGTCGTCGGGCCGCTGCCCCGAGCGGAAGGCGCTCGTCGCGCTCCGGAAGAAGGCGGGCGCGTGGGCCTCGGGGCGGCTCGACGAGGCGGTGGCGGCCGCGCGGGCGGGCGACGTCGCGAAGGCGCAGGCGGCTATCGCGGACGTGCGGAAGCAGCTCGCGGGCGATCCGGAGGCCGACGACGCGGACACGGGCACGAAGGCGCTCCGCAGGCTCGCGGCCATCCCCGCCGGCGAGGCCGGCGCGAGGAACCGCGAGAAGGCGGCCGTCGAGTACCGGGAGAGCCGCTGGGCCGCGATCTTCGAGCCCGCGCCCGACGCTGCGAAACCGGACGATCCGGCGAAACCGGAGCCCGACGACGGCGGCATCGAGGAGGGCG
This sequence comes from Planctomycetaceae bacterium, assembly GCA_011525755.1. Taxonomy (GTDB): domain Bacteria; phylum Planctomycetota; class PLA2; order PLA2; family PLA2; genus PLA2. Next base: position 3,503 of record WYBS01000003.1, on the reverse strand, counting down.
GAGGGTAGCCGCCGCGCGCTACTTCCTGTACTTCGGCTGGTAGAGCTGGAGCTCGAGGCCGCCCGGCGCCTTGAAGTAGGTGACGAGGCCGTAGCCTTGGTCCACGATCGGCTTCGTGAACTCGACCCCCTTCCTCTCCAGCTCGGCGACCGTCTTCTTCACGTCGTCGCAGTAGAAGGAGATGTCGTGGGTGCCCGAGGGCGCGCCGTGCGACGTGTCGGCCGGATGGCAGCCCATGTCCGCCTCCGGCAGGTCGAAGATGAGCCAGCCGTCCCCGACGTCGGTCGCCTGGAACCCGAGCTTGTCCCGGAGAAAAGCGCGGAGCCCCTCCGCGTCGGACGTGTAAAACATCGTGTGTACGCCGCGGATCATGGGAGAACATGGTAGCCGCGGAAAGGAGGCGTGGTGGCGTCGCGCGAGGATCTCGACAACCCCCACGTGATCCCGGAGGGGATCCCGGTCCCGGTGGACGACGGCGCGTGCGACCACCTTGCGGGCGCCGAGCTCCCTCCCCTCGCGCTCCCCTCCACATCCGGCCGCGAGGTCTTCCTCCCGGAGCTCCGGCGCGCGGTCCTCTTCTTCTACCCGCGCACGGGCGTGCCCCTCGAGCCCGCTCTCGACGACTGGAACTGGATCCCGGGCGCGCGCGGCTGCACGCCGCAGAGCTGCGGCTTCCGCGACCTGCACGAGGAGTTCGAGCGGCTCGGCGTGACGGTCTACGGGGTGAGCACGCAGACGACGGCGTTCCAGCGCGCGTTCCTCGAGCGCAACCGCGCGCGGTACGAGATCCTCTCGGACGAGGCGCTCCGGCTCGTGCGCGCGATGCGGCTGCCGACGTTTCACTACAAGGTCGAGAGCGGCGGCCCGGACACGCTGATCCGGCGCCAGGCGTGGTACGTGGAGGAGGGCCGCATCGCGAAGGTGTGGTACCCGGTCTTCCCGCCGGACCGGAATGCGGCGACGGTCCTCGCGTGGCTCAGGGCGCGGTGACGGGGGAGGCATGGACCCGCGCGGCCGCGCTCGCGGCGCCGTGCACGGCGGCGATGGCCGCGTTCTGGATCCTCGGGAAGGGCGCGACGCCCGCGCAGGCGCTCTACGACGTGCCGATCTCGTTCCCGTTTTTCGTGCTCGCTTGGGAGCTTCTTCTGGGGGGGCGCGGGGGCCTCTTCTACGCGGCCGCGTGGGTCCCTGGCCTCGGCGTCCTCTACGCGCGCGTCGTGCTCCATCCCGCGGGGACGATCGACTTCCCGGTGAGCGGCCACGCGGCGTGGTGCGTTCTGATGGCCGCCCACGCGTGGCGGCGGCGGGCGCCGCGCTGGGTCTCCGGCGCCGTCGTGACCGTGGCCCTCGAGGCGCTTGCGTTCAAGCTGGCGTGGCGGGCGTGGCTCGACGCCCTCCTGGGCGTCGCGGCGGGGATCGCGCTCGCCGCGGTGCTGCTGGCCTCCACGCGCCCCTCCCCCGGCCCCCACCCCTTCCTGCGACAATAGCCGCGTGCGCGCGGGCCCTGCGCTCCTCGTTCTCGCGACGGCGGTCGCCGGCGGGGACGACGCGGTCGACATCGCCCCCGCGTGGAGGAAGGGCGACGTCTGCGACCTCGTGTTCGCGCGGACGCTCCGCGTGCGCGGCAAGCGGAAGGTCGGCAACGTCGAGCGCGCGCTGACGGTCGAGCGCGACGACGAGGCGGTGTTCCGCGACAAGCTGCTCGAGCTCACGGGGCGCGGCGCGCCCGCGAGCATCGAGAGGAAGCACGTGCGCCTGCGGACGACGACCGTGACGACGGTGCTCGGGCTCAAGTCGGAGACGAAGAACGAGAGGGATCCCGACGAGGGGAAGACCTCGACCGTCGGCGAGGGACGGAAGGACGCGTTCCTCGCGGAGATGATCGAGTCCGTGATCTACCGCAAGGGCGCGAAGGTCGGCGAGACCTGGGAGGGGCCGAAGGAGGACTCGGCGGGCGTCGAGGACGGGAAGCTCACGTTCAAGCTCGTCGAGGTGACGAAGTGGAAGGAGCAGCGCTGCGCGAGGATCTACGTGGTGTTCAAGGCGAAGATCCTCGCCGCGAAGGGGAAGATCGACCTCGAGGCGAAGGGGTACGTGTACTTCTCGCTCGAGCTCGGCCGGATCGTGCGCAGCAACCTGCGCGGGCCCGTGAAGCTCAAGCTCGACGGTGTCGGCACGGTGCACGGGACGATGAGCGAGGAGGCGACGCTCATGCTCGTCGAGGCGGGGAAGTAGCGGCGCCGCGGAGCATCACCCGCGAGGCGCCGCGCGGCTGAGCCGCGCGGCGCCCTGACCCGGGGCGGGCGCCGAGGACGCGCCCCGCCGCAACTCGCGCCCCCGCAAGGGCTTAGGTGGTGCCCGGGAGAGGATTCGAACCTCCACTCGGTATAACCCGAACCAGGCCCTCAACGAGGCGCCTCCCCCTGATCCCGCGCGGGTTCCCGGGGGCGTGTTCGTCCACGGCGTCTCTGGCCTCTACAGGTTCTACCGCTTGCGCAGCGCTAGCGCATCGGTCCGGGACCCCCGCGTCGTCCCGGGCGGCCCCTCGGAGCCCCACACCTGCCCAGGTCGCTCCGGCCCGCGTCGCGGCCTGGTGCCGTAGAATGGGGTGGATGCCCAAGGTCGTCGATGTGCAGCCGAGGAAGCGTTTCCGCGTCTGGCTCCGTTACGACGACGGTGCCGAAGGCGAGGTAGACCTGTCGCACCTCGCAGGGCGAGGCGTGTTCCGTGCGTGGGACCAGCCCGACGCCTTCGAGTCGGTTCGAGTGGGCCCCAGCGGACAGCTAACGTGGGATGCTGGTCTCGAGCTGTGCCCCGATGCGCTCTACCTGAAGCTCACCGGCAAGACGGCGGAGCAGGTCTTCCCGGGCCTGAAGAAGGCCGGAGTGAATGCCTGAGATCAGCCGGTTCTACGGCATCGTGATCCGGATGTACTGGGACGACCACAACCCCCCACATCTTCACGCCGAGTACTCCGGGGACGAGGCGTTGATCGACATCGCGTCGCGCGCGGTCATCGCTGGCCGGCTGCCGCCGCGCGCGCTCGGCCTTGTGACGGAGTGGACCACGCTTCACCGCGAAGAACTGCAGGCTCTCTGGCGGCGGGCGAGGAATCTCGAACCGCTGGGCAGGATCGAGCCGCTTTCGTGACCGCGGCCCATCCAGGAGCCGGAGTCCACAGGGGCTTCCGACCCCCATCGGGCCTCCTTGCGTTACCCCCCCCGTCGGGGATCCTCCGGCATGCGCCTGTTCCTCCGCCTGCTGGCTCTTGTCCGCGCGCTCGCGGCGGACCGCGCGCCCTCGAGAACATCGTCCTCCGCCAGCAGCTCAACATCCTGAGGCGCAGCGTGAAGCGGGCGCGCATGAACGACGGCGACCGGCTCTTCTGGGTCCTGATCCACCGCCTCTTCAAGGAATGGAAGGAGCACCTCGTCCTCGTGAAGTCCGAGACGGTCGTCCGCTGGCACCGCCAGGGCTTCCGCTACTACTGGCGCTGGAAGTCC
>WYBS01000192.1 GCA_011525755.1 Planctomycetaceae bacterium | reverse complement strand
GAAGAGGTCGCTCCGCCGCCAGCGGTCGAGGCCGCCGTGGAAGCAGCCGAGGAAGACGCCGCCGATGCACGACACCGCGAGGATCTCGCCGAGCTGCGCGGGGAGCTCTCCCGCGAAGCTCGCGCCCGCGATCACACCGAACGCCAGGACGGGCATGAGCGCGGGCGACAGCTCCTTCAGCTCGCGGACGAAGACGGGCTTCATGCGGCACCTCCCCGCTCGGCGGTAAAGTCCACGAAGAGATCCTCGAGACCGAGCGGCTCCGGCTCGACCGCGCGCGCGCCGAGCTCCCGGCACAGGGGTTCCACCGACCCCTCCCCATCCACCACCGTGAGCACCAGCTCGCTCCGGCGGCGGTGCGCGCGCAACAGGCCCTTCAGCGGCGGGGGTTCCGGCGCCTCCCCCACAAAATGCGCGTGGTACCTCCGCACGCGGCGCTTCACCTCGTCGAGCGGGGCGTTCACGCGCAGGACGCCCTTGTCGAGGATCGCCACGCGGTCCGCCACGCGCTCGACGTCCGTCAGGATGTGGCTCGAGAAGAGCACCGTCCGCCCCTCGTCCGCGATCAGGTCGATCATCACGTCGAGGAACTCGCGGCGCACGACCGCGTCGAGCCCCATCGCGGGGTCGTCGAGCACGAGCACCTCAGGCCGCTGCGCGAGCGCCAGCGCGAGCGCGAGCTGCGCCCGCATCCCGCGCGACAGCTGGAACACGCGCCGCTTCTCCGGCAGGCCGAGCCGCTTCAGGTGCGACGCGCAGAGCGCCCCGTCGAACGACGGGAACGAAGCGCGCTGGTACGCCACGAGCTCCCGCACGCGCATCCAGGGCACGAGCCGCTGCCCCTCGGCGACGTAGCCGATCCGGCCGCGCGCCTCGGGCGGCAGCGCCGCGGCGTCGTGGCCGAGGATCCGCGCGGTCCCGCGCGTCGGCGCGAGGAACCCGAGCAGGCACTTGATCGCCGTCGTCTTCCCCGCGCCGTTCCGGCCGAGGAGCGCGAAGACGCAGGCCGCGGGCACGTCGAGCGTGAGCGAGTCGAGCGCCTTCGTGTCGCCGTAGTAGTGCGTGAGCCGCTCGAATGCGATCGGGTTCATCGCTCCTCCACGAGGCGGAAGCGCTTCATCGCGGCGTCGAACGCCTTGCGCGCCTCCTCCTCCGAAAGGCCCAGGTGGAACGCGTCCGCGAGCGCCGCCTCGATCGCCTCGCGGAAGCGGCGCCGCCGCTCCTCGCCCTTCACGACCGGCTTCGTCGCCGCGATGAAGGTGCCCGCGCCGCGGCGCGAGTACGTGACGCCCTCCGCCTCCAGCACCTGGTAGGCGCGCGCGATCGTGTTCGGGTTGATCACGAGCTCCTTCGCGAGGTCGCGCACGGACGGGAGCCGGTCCTCCGGGTGCAGCCGCCCGGTCGCGATCTCCCGCTTCACGTGGTCCACGATCTGCTGGAAGACCGGCTCGCCGCCCGAGGGATCGACCCGGAGGAAGGCCATGTCTCAATTGTACTAGGTAAACTAGTACAGTCAAGGGAGGGGCGGGGGGAACCCGGCCGCCGGAACACGGAGCGGCGAGCCCCGCAGTCCCGTGCGTTTCCGGAGGAGGAAACCCGGCGCCGTTATCCGGGCGCGGCGCACCGCCGCGCGCCCGCGGGCACTCAGCCGACCGCGAAGCGGTCCCTCAGGATCTCCGCGAGCGCGGGCTGCGACGCCGCCTCGAAGCAGTAGGTCGCGCGCACCGCGGGCTTCCGGATGCGGATCACGCGCGAGAGGTCGATCGGCGTGCCGACGACCACCACGTCGCAGTCCGCGGCGTCGATCGTCGCCTCGAGGTCCCGGAGCTCCGCCTCGCCGTAGCCGAGCGCCGGCAGGACGTCGTGGAGGTGCGGGTAGTCGCGGAACGCCTCCGCGATGAGCCCCGTCGCGAAGGGGCGCGGATCGACGATCTCCGAGGCCCCGGCGCGCCGCGCCGCCACGAGCCCCGCACCGTACCCCATCCCGCCGTGGGTCGCCGTCGGGCCGTCCTCGATCACGAGCACCCGCCGCCCCCGGACCCCCTCCTGATCGTCCAGCACGACCGGCGACCGGCCGCGGCAGACGGTCGCGCGCGGGTTCAGGCGCGCGACGTTGCCGAGCACGGTGTCCACGTCGCCGGGCCTCGCCGCGTCGGTCTTCCCGACGACGACGACGTCCGCGCGCTCGACGTTCCAGCGGCCGGGGAAGTAGGTGAGCTCGTGGCCCGGGCGCAGCGGATCGACCAGCGTGATGTGGAGGTCCGGCTTCACGAACGGCGTGTCGTTGTTGCCGCCGTCCCAGACGACGATGTCGCCCTCCTGCTCCGCCGCCTCGAGGATCCGCGCGTAGTCCGCGCCGGCGTAGACGACGTTGCCCGCGTGGATGTGCGGCTCGTACTCCTCCATCTCCTCGATCGTGCAGTTGTGGAGCGCGAGGTCCTCGAGGCGTGCGAACCGCTGCACGCCCTGGCGGCGCAGGTCGCCGTAGGGCATCGGATGGCGGAGCACGACGGGCTGCCGGCCGATCGCCTTCAGCTCGGCGACGACATGGCGCGACAGCGCGCTCTTCCCGCAGCCGGTGCGCACCGCGCAGATCGCGACGCACGGATGGCGCGAGCGGAGCATCGTCCGGTCGGGATCGAACGGCGAGAACGACGCGCCGAGCGTCCGCACCCGGCGGCCGAGCCGCTGGAGGTGGTCCTCGTGCACGTCGCTGTACGCGAAGACGACCTCCTTCACGCGGAGGTCGCGGATGAGCCTCTCGAGCTCCGCCTCGGGGAAGACGGGGACGCCCTGCGGGTAGAGCGGTCCCGCGAGCTCCTGGGGGTAGACCCGGTGCTCGATGCCGGGGATCTGGGTGGCCGTGAAGGCCACGACCTCGTGGCTCGGGTCGTCGCGGTGGCACGTGTTGAACACGTGGAAGTCGCGCCCGCCGGCGCCCATGATGAGGACACGAATCCGCTCGGCCATCGCCGCCCATGTCGCAACGGACGTGCCCGGCCGCCGGGAGGGGGGGGGCGTGGCCCTTTCGCGTCCTTTTCCGCGGAAGGGGGCTCAGGGGGTGCGGGGGCAGCCGCCGGACGTGGCGGTCCCGGCCGGGAGCGGGTAACGTGCAGCCGCAGATGCGCCCCGCCCTCCGGATGGCCTTCCTCTTCTTCCTTGCCGCGTGCGCGAGCCGGCCGCCGTACGCGTCCGGCTACCTCGGCGACTATTCGGACCTGAGGCAGAGCGCCGCGGACCCGGATCTCTGGGAGTGGCGGCACCCGGGCGCGGACCTCTCGGTCTACGACAAGCTCGTGGTCGAGCCCGTCCTGATCCGGCTCGCGGACGGCTCGTCCGGCAAGGGGCTCGGGGACGAGACGCTGCGGAAGACCGCGGAGGACCTGCACGCGGCGCTCGTGGCGGGGGCCGCGCCGCGCTGGACGGTCGTGCCGCGCGGCGGGCCGAAGACCCTCCGGCTGCAGGCCGTGCTCGTGGCCGTGCCGCCCGCGTCCGTCGCGTACGAGGCGGAGGTGGTGGACACGATCACCGCCTCGCGCCTCCTGAAGCAGGTCCGCCGCATCCCCTGGCCGGTGTGGCCGGTGTCTGTCACCGAGGCGGGCGGCGGAAGTCGTTGACGCAGAGCGGGTTACGGCGTCGGGGTGCGGCACGCGTGCCGCAAACCGGTGCCCGCCGGCGGCCGGGCTCTGGCGGCTCCCGTTCGAACCGCGCGCCCACCTTCCGGTTATAGGGGGATCGTGTCCCCCGCCATCGAGGTCGAGAACCTGAGG
>WYBS01000191.1 GCA_011525755.1 Planctomycetaceae bacterium | reverse complement strand
GCCAGGCGGCCGGATTCTCCGAGATCGCGGCGACGGTGCCTCGCCCAGGAAGTCGGCGCCGAGGCCGGCTTGGGCGGTCTCGTACCACTCCGCGGCGGCCGCAAGTTCTTCCGCGGCCTCCGACTCGAAGGCGATCTTCACCGGCGAACCGCGCGAAGGCGCTCCGCCACGCGCTGCCGCACGGTTTCCCAGGGCACGAGCGCCGCCGCTCCCCGTTCCACCTCGTCGAGCCGGCGCTCGACTTCGGCGAGCCAAGCGGCGTCCACGTCCTGATCCGAGGGACCGTCCAGGCTCGCGATGATCTCGCGCGCCACGCGGGCCCGCTCTTCCCGGGGCAGCTTGAGCGCGCTGTCGATGATCGACCTCGACTTCGTCACGGCGCCTCCATCACACCGCCGCCCGTGGCCCGTGTGGCCCCGGGCCGATCCCGGTGTCCCGGGGTCGTCGCGGCGGGGCTGCATGTTCGGAGTTCGCGACGCCCCGGACGAGCCTTCCGGGGCGCGCGCCCCCGGACCCCCCCCCGAATCCGCCCGCGACGGCTACACGGTCCCGCCGAGGGCCTTGATCCGGTCGATCGCGCCCATCACGATCAGCGCGTCGTCGGCGCCGAGCACCGTCGCCGGCGCCGGCACGATGCGCACCTCGCGGCCGTCCTGCGGATGGATCACCGTGAGCACCGTGAGCCCCGTCCTGTTGCGGAAGTCGGTCGCGGCGAGCGTCTGCCCGACCATCTCCCTCGGCACCGGGATCCGCGACACCGCGTGGCCCGGCTGGATCTCGACGTAGTGCTGCGCGCCGCCGTGCTCCACGAACTTCGCGCGGAGCTGCTGGCTCTGGAGCACCTCTACCGAGAGCGCCGTCAGCAGGTCGCGCCGGTCCACGACGCCCATGAGCTTCCCGTCCATCGGATGGACGACCGGCAGCTCGTCGAGGTCCGGGTCGTCGAAGCGCGAGAGCACCTCCGCGAGCGTCTGATCCGGGAACGCCTGCGGCACCACGATCGCGAGGTCGGTCGCGAGGATCGCCGCGCCGAGCTCCGGCTCCGCGAGGTAGCTCTTGATGTCGTGCAGCCGGATCACGCCGACGAGCCGCAGGTCGCCGTCCACCACGTAGATCGCGTCCCGCCGCGTCTTCTGCACCATGCCGACGATCATGTCGAAGGTCGCGGTCATGCGGATCCACGCCGCCTTCTCGCGCATGATGTCGCGGACGCGCGTCGTCGTGAGCGCGGTCTCCTCGATGCCCGACGGGATGTGCACGCCGCGCCGGCGCAGCGGCTCGATGTAGACCGACTCGACGCCGATCGCGCGAGAGACGACCGACGCCGAGATCGCCGCGACGACCATCGGGAGCAGCATCCCGGTCTCGCGCGTCATCTCGAACAGGATGAAGATCGCCATGATCGGCGCGTGCGTGGTCGCCGCGAGGACGGCGGCCATCCCGACCACCGCGTAGTGGCTCGCCACGATCCCGGGGAAAAGGGCGTGCCCGGCGGTGCCGACGACGAGCCCGAGCGCGGCGCCGACGAAGAGCGTCGGCGTGAAGATGCCGCCCGAGCCGCCCGAGCCGACGGTGACGCTCGTCGCGACGATCTTCAGCACGAAGAGCAGCACCACGAACGAGAACATCTGAGGCGCCCAGGCCGGGAGCTCGGGGTCGGGGCTGAGCACGAGGTTCACCGCGTCGTAGCCGTTCCCCCAGACGTGGGGCAGCCACACGCCGATGAGCCCGACGATGAGCCCGCCGATCGGGAGCTTCACCAGCGCGGGCAGGGACATCCGGTCGAAGAGCCGTCCGGCCTCGCGCATCGTCCACACGAAGAGCTTCGCCCCGAACGCGGCCGCGATGCCGAGCGCGAGGTAGAGGAGGTACTGCGCCGGGCCGCTGTCCACGAACTGCGGCAGCTCGTAGAGCGGCGGCCCCTTCATCCAGCCGTCCGGCAGCACGGAGGCGAGCCCGATCGCGCAGAGGTTCGCGATCACGGAGGCGACCATGACCGGCGCCATGATCTCGATCGCGAAGTTCCCGAGCACGATCTCCATCGCGAAGATCGCGGCGCCGAGCGGCGCGTAGTACGCCGACGCGATGCCGGCCGCGACGCCGCAGCCGGCGAAGAGGCCGAGTCGCGGCCCCGCGAAGTTGCCGAGCTTCGCGAACCGCGCGCTGAACGCGGCCGACATGAACACGATCGGGCCCTCGCGCCCGACCGAGCCGCCCGTCGCGATGAGCGCGAGCGACGACGCCGCGCGCATGAGTGTGCTGCGGATGGAGAGCCCCTCCGCCTTCTTCAGCGTGCACGCCTCCATGACGTCCGCCATCCCCTGGCTCTTGCGCTTCCTCGAGAAGCCGTAGGCGAGGAGCGCCGCGGCGATCGCGCCGGCGAACGGGATCAGGAGCCGCGTCCGCGCGGGCAGCGCGAGCGCGGCCTCGAGCAGCCCGCCCTCGCCGATGAAGACCTCCTGGAGCAGGTGGGTGCCGACCTGGAAGATCGTGCCGACGAGCCCGCCGATCACGCCGACGCCGGCCGCGTAGAGGAAGGTCTTGGGTGCATGGGCCCAAGGGACGCGGCGGGCTGCTTCGACCATGGTGGAAACCCATGACGCTACCCCCGGATTCGCGTGGGGTCAAAGCAGAAGAGGGGGGGCGCGGGGGGGAGAGTATCCTGAGGCGATGCGCGAGATCCTCTCCGCCCTCGGCATCGAGAAAACCAATCCCGGAGCTTGGACGGGCGGGCCCCTGCCGGCAGGCGACGCGGCCACCCTCGACTCCCTCTCGCCCGGGACGGGGGCGACGCTCGGCGGCGTGGTCGAGGCGCACGCCGAGGAGTACGAACAGGTCGTGCGGGCGGCGTCAGGCGCGTTCCCGCGCTGGTCCGCGCTCCCGGCGCCGAGGCGCGGCGAGATCGTCCGGCAGCTCGGCGACGCGCTGCGGGCGAAGAAGGATCTTCTCGGCGACCTCGTGACGCTCGAGGTCGGGAAGATCCGGACGGAGGGGAGGGGCGAGGTCCAGGAGATGATCGACATCTGCGACTTCGCGGTCGGGCTCTCGCGGCAGCTTCACGGCCTGACGATGCACAGCGAGCGCCCGCGCCACCGGATGTACGAGCAGTGGCACCCGCTCGGGATCGTCGGCGTGATCACGGCGTTCAACTTCCCGGTCGCGGTGTGGGCGTGGAACGCGGCGCTCGCGTGGGTCTGCGGCGACGTCGTCGTCTGGAAGCCGTCCGAGAAGGCGCCGCTCACCGCGATCGCGTGCCAGAGGATCGCGCACGAGGTGTTCTCGCGGAACGGGTTCCCGGAAGGCGTCAGCAACCTCGTCATCGGCCCCGGCCGGGAGGTCGGCGAGCGGATGGCCGCGGACCGCCGGATCCCGCTCGTGAGCGCGACGGGGTCCGTGCGGATGGGCCGGCGCGTGGGGCAGGTGGTGGCGGAGCGGCTCGGCCGGTCGCTCCTGGAGCTCGGCGGGAACAACGCGGTGATCGTGACCGCGAACGCGGACCTGGACCTCGCGCTGCGGGCGATCGCGTTCGGGGCGCTCGGCACGGCGGGCCAGCGCTGCACGACCACGCGCCGCGTGATCGCGCACGAGAAGGTCTACGACGACCTGAAGCGGCGGCTCGTGAAGGCCTACGCGGGAGCGACGGTCGGCGACCCGATGGACGAGAGGACGCTCGTCGGGCCGCTGATCGACGAGGGGGCGGTCGACGACGTCCAGAAGGCGATCGGGGTCGTGAGGCAGCAGGGCGGGACGATCCTTCACGGCGGCGAGCGGATGAAGGGCTGCTACATGAGGCCCGCGATCGCGGAGGTTCCCGCGACCCTCCCCATCGTGAAGGAGGAGACCTTCGGCCCCCTCCTCTACCTGATGAAATACAAGACGCTCGACGAGGCGATCCGCATCCAGAACGACGTGCCGCAGGGTCTTTCGAGCGCGATCTTCACGCGCGACGTGATCGAGGCGGAGACGTTCCTCGCGAGCGGCGGCAGCGACTGCGGGATCGCGAACGTGAACCTCGGGACGAGCGGCGCGGAGATCGGCGGCGCGTTCGGCGGCGAGAAGGAGACGGGCGGCGGCCGCGAGTCGGGCAGCGACGCGTGGAAGGCCTACATGCGCCGCCAGACGAACACGATCAACTGGTCCACCGAGCTGCCGCTGGCCCAGGGGATCCGTTTCGATCTGTAGTGCGCCTCCTCGCGCTGCTCCTCCTCGCGGCGACGGTCGGTTTCGCCGTCGGCCGCGTCACGGCGCCGGATGTGGGGGGGCGCGGGGGGGAGAGGCGCGCGCGGCCGGCCGCGCCGCCGACGTTCATCGAGGCGCTCCCGGCCCCCGCCCCCGTTTCGCCTGCGCCCGCGCCGACGGAGGTGCCGGCCGACCCGTCCGACGGCATCGGGTGGCTCGAGGTCTCCAGGGTCGGCGCGCCGCGCTTCGAGGAGATCACGCTCTATGCACCGTCCCTGCGCGGGGAGTGGCAGGACGTCGAGTTCGACCTCGACGAGCCGGTGACCCGCATGGAGGTGGCGGCGAGCCGGTACCGGATCCTCGCGCGCGCGAAGGGGGACCTGAGCCCGCGCACGTGGCACTTCGTGATCGGGCCCGGGGCCACGGTGCGGATCGACCTCGGCGCCGCGCCCACCCCCGACCTCTTCCCGATCCCCGCGGGTCTCGGCAGGCTCGATTTCGATGTCCACGACATGGACGGCGCGCCGCTCGCTGGCGCGAAGCTCGTGGTCCGACGCCAGGGACCATCCTCCGGCGAGGATGATGAGATCGCGAACGAGGAGGGAAGGGGCCGCCTCCACCTGATCCCCGGGCGCTACCTCGTCGCGATGGGCGCGCAGCACAGGACGGTGCAGGTGGAGGCGGGGGCCGCGGCCGAGGTCGTGTTCCGGTACGCCGACGAGGGGGAGGTCGTCCTCGACGAGTCGATCGGCCGGGGGGCCTTCCTCGAGTTCGTTCGCGGGGACGAGGGGCCGCATGCGTCGAGAGTCCACGCGACGACGCTCTTCGGGAGCCCGACCCCGCGCCTCGTCTACGTGCGCCCGGGACCGCACCTGGTGCGCCTCGACGACGGCTGCCGGGATCGGCCGCCCCTCGGCGAGATCGATGTCCGACCGGGCTCCGTGATCCGGTTCGGCGCCGGACTGCCGGAGGGGTCGCTGGAGGTCCACATGAAGGGCTGTCACGCCGCGAGCAGGTTCCCCCTGGAGATCACGGCGCCGGATGGCGCCACGTTCCGGGCTGGGCTCTCCTACAGGCTCATCTGCTCGGCAAACGGCGACAGCACCACGGACGTGGTCACCGAGATCCCGCACCTTCCGCGGGGCCGCTACCGCGTCCGCTTCGAGTGCTCCGGCTTCGAGCCTGCGGCGGCAGAGGCCGATGTCGGCGAGGATGCCGCGAGCGTCACCCTCGAGACGCGACCCTCGAGGTGACGTCGGACCTTCTCACGCCGCGGAGCCCGACGGCGAGATGATCCGGCCCCGCGGGCGGCGGACGCGCGGGCGGCGCTCCGGCCGCACGAGGGCCAGCCAGTAGATCACCGCGACGAGGGCGAGGACGGCGAGCGGCCCGACCGACGCGCCGAACCCGAGGAACACCCGCTCGCCCATCTGGTGCACCGACGGATCGTGCGGGAGGATCACGAACCACTTGACCACCGGCTCGATCCCGAGCCGCCGCACCTCGGCCTGGTCCGCCGTGAGGCTCCAGAGCCACTCCGTCTTGGGGTCCACGTCGGTCGTGAAGCGGCGCGTCGCGCCGCGGTCATCCGCATACTCCGCATCGAGCCGGATCCGCCGCACCTTCCGGGTCTCGAGATCGCGCAGGCTGAACCGCTCCTCGTCGATCTCGCGCGCGTTCGAGAGCGTCGCGTGGACCTTGGTGCCCGTCAGCGTGAGCCGCAGCGCGTCCCACGCGAGGAACCGGAACGCCTCGATCGTCCCCGCAGCGGCGACGAAGGAGATGAGCACGTGTGCGACCCGGCGGCGCACGGCGCGCCGCCACAGGGGCACCGTGGACACGGCCATCCGCTGCCCCGGCGCCGCGCGGATCAAGAACCCGCCCGGCCCGCGCTCCACCACGCCCGAGGCGTACACCGGGCGATCCGCCTCCACCGCGACGAGCTCGTCCGCCCTGGATCCGATCTCTTCCTCCACCTTGGCGCGCT
>WYBS01000036.1 GCA_011525755.1 Planctomycetaceae bacterium | reverse complement strand
ATGGAACTGCATCGGGCTTTCCTCCGGCGTGTGGCGGCAGACCTACCACCATGCTTCGGACGGAAAGCCTTTTTCGTCCCCTCCCACCCCTCAAAACCGCGAAACTCCAGCGGCACGCGTGCCGCAACTGACGGGCGGTGGCCCAGCCACCGTGCGGCCCCACGGTGCAACCGGCAGGCGACCCATAGTGCGCTAGGCGGCCACCCCACGCTGCACCGCGCGGACGACCCACGGTGTGGTTCGGCGGATCCCGAGCCGCCTCCGTTGCTACCCTGCCCGGGTGGGAGATCCCGCCATGCGACACGTCGCGCGGATCGTCGTCCTCGACGGTCGCGACGCGATCCTGCTCGTGCGCTACGAGGACGGCGGAGCCTCCTACTGGGTCCCGCCGGGCGGCGCCGTCGAGGCGGGAGAGGACCACGCGTCGGCCGCCGCCCGCGAGCTCCGCGAGGAGACCGGGCTCGTCGTGCCCATCGGCCCGGAGCTCTGCGAGCGCCGTGTCCGGCTCCGCATCCGGGACGCGGCGGTCGATCAGGTCGAGCGCTACTTCCTCGCCCGCGTCCCGTCCGCCGCCCCGCCTGTCGCGGACACCTCGGGCGAGGACATCGCCGAACACCGGTGGTGGCGGCTCCCGGAGCTCCGCGCCACGGCGGAGACGATCTTTCCCGAGGGAGTCGCCGACCTCGTCGCGACCGTCCTCGACCGCCCCCGGACCCCCTGAACATCGCCCTGCCGGGACCGTCCGAGGCCCTTCGTACCTTGAACGGCCGTGCGCCGGGCCGCCACGCTCCTGCTCCTCCTCCTCCCCCTCGCTTCGTGCGACCGCGGGCCGGCGGCGGCGCTCTCCCAGGTGCCGGCCTGTCCCGGCGCCACCCCCCTCACCGCCGCGGAGATCGAGACCGTCATCGCCCAGGCCGCCGCCCGCGGGATCGCCGACGGGCAGGCGTTCACGATCGCCGTCACGACCCGCGACGGCACCGTCGTCGGCGTGCTGCGGATGGCCGGCGCCGCCGCGGGCCTCGACGCCGCCGCCGCGCAGAAGGCCCGCACCGCCGCCTTCCTCAGCTCGAACCAGCACGCGTTCACCACCCGCACCGCCGCCTTCATCATCGACGACCACTTCCCGCCAAGCCTCCCGAACGTCCCCGGCGGCCCGCTCTACGGCGTCCAGTTCAGCAACCTCCCGTGCAGCGACATCGTCGGAGCGGCGGGACCGTTCGCGCAGGAGGGGAGCGGGCTCTCCGGCGACACCGGCAGCATGCCGCTCTACAAGGACGGCTGCCTCGTCGGAGGCGTGGGGGTGGAAGGGGCGCCCGAGCCCGACGACGCCCTCGAGGAGCGCGCCGCGTGGACCGGCGCCCTCGGGTTCCGGCCGGCGCCCGCGATCCACGGCTCGAACGTCCACGTCGACGGCATCCGCCTCGCGTTCGTCGAGGAGATGCCGCCCGACGACCTCGTCATCCCCACCTACGCGAGCCTCCTGCTCGGCGGCGCGGCGGAGATCGTCACGCCCGTCGCCGCGCCCCCGGAGGCCGCGTTCCCCGCCGCGGCCTTCGGCGGCCTCACGTGCGACGTCTACTTCCCCGCGACGGACAGCGCGCGCGCCGTCCCCGCGACCGAGCGCCTTCTCGCGACCGACGTCACCGCGATCCTCGACGCCGCCGCCGCGCGCAGCGGCCTCGTGCGCGCGGGCATCCGCCGCCCGATCGGCACCGCGATGCGCTGCTTCATCTCGGTCACCGACCTCGACGGCACCGTCCTCGGCTGCATCCGCACGCCCGAGGCCACGCTCTTCAGCCTCGACGTGAGCATCCAGAAGGCGCGCACGGCCGCGTTCTTCTCGACGGACGCGTTCGCGGCGACCACGCGCGCGCTCGGGTTCCTCGCGCAGGCCTTCTTCCCGCCGGGCATCGACGGAGCCCCCGAGGGCCCGCTGCACGGCCTCCAAGGATCGCTCTCCGCGCCGCTCTTCGGCCCCTGCGTCCCGCCGACGGTCGCGGAGCTCCCGAACGGGATCACCGTCTTCCCCGGCGGCATCGCGCTCTACAAGGGCAGTGTCCTCGCGGGCGCGATCGGGGTCTCCGGCGACGGCGTCGACCAGGACGACTTCATCGCGGCGGCCGGCGCCGACCTCTTCCCGCCGCCAGCAGGTGCCAGGTGCGACGAGGCCGACGAGGCGACGGCGATCGCCGTGCTCACGTCCAAGGTGACCGCGATCGGCGCCGCCGCGACGATCGCCGGCGACGTCACGACCGCGGCGGCGGCGGCGGACTCCTCGACGCGCCTCTCGGGCGGACTGCAGGGCATCCGCCTTCCCTACGTGAAGTTCCCGAGGCATCCGTACCGGTGAGCCGCGCGGCGCTGCTCGTTCTCGTCGTCGCCGCGTGCGCGGGCCCGCCGAAGGCGGATGTGGGGGGGGCCGGGGGGGACCGTCCCCTCGGCGCCGCGGGCGGTCCCGTGGAGCCGAAGGACGACGTCGAGCGCTACCTCCGCGATTACGGCTACGAGCCGGGGGATTTCACGCCCGCACCCGACCGCTGGCGCACGCCGCTCCCGCCGTGGGACAGGAACAGGGCGTCGGCCGCCTACGACGCGCCCTACCGCCGCGGGAGCCTTCTCAACCCCTACCGCCAGAACGTGCTCAAGGGCGACTTCCCGATCCTCGGCCAGAACACGTTCTTCGTGTTCTCCGCGGTTTCCGACACGACGGTCGAGGCGAGGAAGCTGCCGACGCCCAGCGGCGTCTCCACCGCGGACCCCGGATCCGCGGAGTTCTACGGCTCGGGCGACCAGATCTTCGTTACCACGAATCTGGCCCTCTCATTCGAGCTGTTCGAGGGAAACACCGCGTTCAAGCCGACCGATTTCCTCTTCCGCGTGACCCCGGTCCTCAACGCGAACTACCTCGACGTGGACGAGAACAACGCGGTGAACATCGACGTGCGCGAAGGGACATCGCGCACCGACAGCCACCTGGGCCTCCAGGATGCGTTTCTCGAGAAGCACGTCTGCGACCTCTCGGCCAACTACGACTTCCTCTCCGTCACCGCCGGCATCCAGCCCTTCGTCGCCGACTTCCGGGGCCTCGTCTTCACCGACAGCAACCTCGGCGGCAAGGCGACGTTCAACCTGGACAGCAACCGGACGCAGGCGAGCGTCGCCGGCTTCTGGATGCTCGAGAAGGACACGAACAGCGACCTGAACACCTTCGACGCGCGCGACCAGGCCGTCACGGCGGCCACGGTCTTCCGGCAGGACGTGATCTGGAAGGGCTACAACCTCTCCGGCGCCTTCCTCTGGAACCACGACGAGGGCGAGCCCCACACCGACGAGAACGGCGTGCCGGTCCGCCCCGGCCCCGTCGGCGCCGCGGCCGGGCACGAGATCGACGCGTTCTACTTCGGCCTCTCGGGCGACGGCCACATCGGCCGGCTGAACCTCACGCACGAGTACTTCTTCGTGACCGGGGAGGACTCGCTGAACCCGCTCGCGCAGCGCGAGGTGGACATCGAGGCGCACCTGTTCTTCGTCGAGATCTCCTTCGACGTCGACTGGTGGCGGCCGCGCGCGAGCTTCCTCTGGGCATCCGGCGACGACGACCCGCTGGACGGCACCGGGAAGGGGTTCGACTCGATCCTCGACAACCCGAACGTGGCGGGCGGCGCGGGCTCCTTCTGGGGCCGGCAGTCGCTCCGGCTCCTCGGCACGAACCTCGTCCAGCGCCTCTCCTTCTACCCGAACCTCCGCACCGCGAAGGCGGAGGGCGAGGCGAACTTCGTGAACCCGGGGCTCCTCCTCTGGAACGTCGGCGCCGACACGGAACTCCTGCAGGAGCTCCGCGCGTCGCTCAACGTCTCCTACCTGCGGTTCCAGGAGACGGGCTCGCTCGAGCCCTTCGTCAACCAGGCGATCGGCCACGAGATCGGCTGGGAGATCGCGCTCTCGGCGGTCTACCGGCCGAACCTCACGAACAACATCCAGGTCGCGGGCGGCGTCGCGGTCTTTCTCCCGGGGCAAGGGTTCGAGGACCTCTACGAGAGCGACGAGACGCTCTTCTCCGCCTTCCTCCAGCTCACGCTGGTCTACTGACATGCGCCTTTTCCTCCTCCTCCTCCCCGCGCCCCTCTTCCTCCTCTCCTGCCAGCGCGCGCTCCCGGTCGACCGCCCGTTCCAGCCCGGACGCGAGACGACGAAGGGCTGCGTCACCTGCCACACGGACGTGGACGCGCCGACGATGCACGAGTCGGGCACGGTCGAGATCGGCTGCACCGACTGCCACGGCGGCGACGCCTTGGCGGCGGAGAAGGACAAGGCGCATGTGCAACCGCGCCATCCGGACCTCTGGCCTTCCTCCGCGAACCCGGAGCGGTCCTACGCCGCGATCAACGACGAGGATCCGGAGTTCCTGCGCTTCGTGAACCCGGGCGACCTGCGTGTCGCGGGGCTCACGTGCGGGCCCTGCCACGCCTCCGAGGTGCGGAGGGTGCGCCGGAGCATGATGGCGCACGGGGCGATGCTCTGGGGGGCCGCGCTCTACAACAACGGCGTCGTCCCGTTCAAGAACCCGCGGTTCGGCGAGGCGTACGCGCCGGACGGCACGCCGCTCAAGCTCGAGGCGGGGGGGGCGTGGGACCCTTCGAGGGGGCAGCTCCCGTACCTCCTGCCGCTGCCGCGGTTCGAGGTCGGCCAGCCGAGCAACATCCTCCGCGTGTTCGAGCGCGGCGGGCGCTTCGGTGCGCCCGTGATCGCGCAGCCGAACCCGCTCCAGGAGCCGGGCAAGCCCGACAAGGGGCTCTCGCCGCGCGGCCTCGGCACGCTCAACCGCACCGATCCCGTCTGGCTCAACCTCCAGAAGACGCGGCTCCTCGACCCGATGCTCTACCAGTTCGGCACGAACGACCACCCCGGCGACTACCGGTCGTCGGGCTGCACCGCGTGCCACGTCATGTACGCGAACGACCGCGAGCCGGCGCACTCGGCCGAGTACGCGCGGTTCGGGAACCGGGGGCTCTCGTTCTCGGCCGACCCGGCGATCCCGAAGGACGAGCCCGGCCATCCGGTGCGCCACGCGTTCACGAAGGCGATCCCCTCGAGCCAGTGCGTCGTCTGCCACATGCACCCTGGCACGACGGTCACGAGCACGTACCTCGGCACGATCTGGTGGGACAACGAGAGCGACGGCGACCGCTTCTACCCGAAGGAGCAGCGGAAGCCGACGGAGAAGGAGCGGCTGGAGATCCTGCACCGGAATCCGGAGGAGTCCGCGGTGCGCGGGCTCTGGTCCGACCCGGAGTTCCTCGCGGAGTCGGCGGCGATGAACCCGTCGCTCTCGGAGGTGCAGCTCGCGGACTTCCACGGCCACGGCTGGCTTTACAGGAACGTCTACAAGCGCGACCGCGAAGGGAACCTCCTCGACGCCGACGGGCAGGCGATCCCGCCGTTCGACGGGAGGAAGTGGCAGCGCGCGGTCCACATGAAGGACATCCACCTCGAGAAGGGGATGCACTGCATCGACTGCCACTTCGAGCAGGACGTCCATGGCGACGGCCACCTCTACGGGGGCGTGCGCGACGCGGTCGAGATCGCGTGCGAGGACTGCCACGGCACGATCTCCGCGCGGACGGCGCTCGTCACGTCGGGCCCGGCGGCGCCGGAGGGCGGGCGCGACCTCGCGGCCGGGCGCGCGGCGGGGGGGCAGCGGCGCTTCGTCGAGCGCGACGGGAAGGTCTACCAGCGCTCGTCGGTGACGCCGGGACTCGAGTGGGAGGTGCCCCAGATCGCGGACGGGAAGACAGAGAACCCCGCGTCGTGGCGGGCGAAGACGATCCAGCGGGACAACGAGACATGGGGGGATCCGGGGGCGGAGGTGGCGCACGACCGGACGAGGATGACCTGCTTCTCCTGCCACACCGCGTGGATGGCCTCCTGCTTCGGATGCCACCTCCCCATGCGCGCGAACCAGCGCGTGGAGTCGAAGCACTTCGAGGGGGACCGGACGCGCAACTTCACGCCCTACAACTGGCAGACGCTCCGCGCGGACACGTTCATGCTCGGCGTGGACGGCGACGTGACCGGCAACCGGGTCGCGCCGGCGCGCTCCGCGTGCGCCGTCCTCGTCGGCTCAGAGAACGCGAACCGCGAGTGGATCTACAGCCAGCAGCAGACGATCTCGGCCGAGGGGTTCTCCGGGATCGCCTTCTCGACGCACGTGCCGCACACGGTGCGCGGGAAGGAGACGAAGGGGTGCGCGGACTGCCACCTCTCCGAGGCGGGCGACAACAACGCGTGGATGGCGCAGCTCCTCATGCAGGGCACCGGCTTCATGAACTTCATGTACCGGTACGTGTACGTCGGGACGGAGAAGGGCGTCGAGGCGGTCGTCGTCACCGAGCGGGACGAGCCGCAGGCCGTCATCGGCTCGTCGCTCCACGAGGACGCGTTCCCCGAGAGCTACCGCCGCCACGTGCGCGACAACCGGATCCTCGGGGAGGGCATCCGCCACGGGACCGAGCGGGCGAACTCGCTCCAGTTGCGGGGCGAGTACCTCTACGTCGCGGACGGCCCCGACGGGCTCAGGATCCTCGACGTCGCGCAGATCGACCAGAAGGGGTTCTCGGAGCGGATCGTCGACGCCCCGGTGTCCCCGCTCGACCAGCGGCTCTTCGTGGCGACGAAGGACGCGCGCTCCGTCGCCTCGCCGACGACGCTCGGCGTCGATCCCACGCGCGCGCAGCTCCCGGAGAACCGCGAGCAGAAGATCCACCCGCTCTACGCCTACCTCTACGTCGCCGACCGGGAGGAGGGGCTCGTGCTCGCGGGCGCGGCGACGCTTCTCGACGGCAATCCGCGCAACAACGTGATGGAGAAGGCCATCGCGTTCAATCCCAAGGGGCTCCTCGACGGCGCCTCCTTCGTCACCGTGGCCGGCCGGTTCGCGTACGTGGGCTCGAACGCGGGCCTCGTCGTCGTGGACATCGACCAGCCAACGGCGCCGCGCGTCGTGGCGACGCTCGGAGATCTCCGGGGCGTCCGCGGCGTGATCGTCCAGTTCCGCTACGCCTTCGTCGCGTGCGAGTCGGGCCTCGCGGCCGTGGACGTGACGCCGGAGCCGGACGGCGGCTTCCCCGCGGCGCCGCGCGTGGTCTCCGTGATCCCGCTCGACGACGCGCGGGGGGTCTACGTCGCGCGCACCTACGCCTACGTCGCCGCCGGCCGGCAGGGGCTCGCGATCGTCGACGTGACCCGGCCCGAGCGGATGAGGCTCGCGCGGATCTTCGACGCCGACGGCGCGCTCCATGACGTGAACGACGTGAAGGTCGGGATCACCAACACGTCGCTCTTCGCCTACGTCGCGGACGGGAGGAACGGCCTCCGCGTGCTCCAGCTCACGACGCCCGGCCGCGACGCGCAGGTCCTCGGCTTCAGCCCGCCCCCGGACCCCCGCCTGATCGCCACGTGGAAGACGGCCGCCCCCGCGCTGTCGATCTCGCGCGGCCTCGACCGCGACCGCGCGGTGGACGAGGCGGGCAACCAGCTCTCGGTGTTCAACCGCGTGGGAGCGCGGCCGTTCACGTTCGCGGAGATGCAGCGCCTGTACCGGCTCCCCGACGGAAGCCTTTTCTTCGTGAAGTAGACCGGTCGCGCCGGGACCGTCCCGTTTTTTCGACGCCTCCCGCCACCGAGGCGCCGGGCCGGCGGGCGGAAATCCCGCTGCGGTGGCCGGGTTTCGCCCGGCAGGCGGCGATGGGCCCGTCGGTTGCGAACGGGCATGCCCTAGGCATTCAAGGAGAGAACAAAATGAGCAATTGGAGTGTGAGGGCTGCGGCGTGCGCCATCCTGGCGCTGGCCGCGAGCGCGCGAGCGGACTCGATCACGTTCGACATGAACAACGTCTACAACGGGGCGAGCACGCCGTCGGGCACGCCCACGGCCACGATCGACGACCAGGGCGGCACCGGCTCGGTGCTGTTCACGCTCGACCTGACGGACCTCGGCCCGTCGGCCGAGAAGATCGGCGCGTGGTACTTCAACACGATCATCGACATCTCCGGCTTCACCGTCACGGGCTACTCGGTGCCCGTGGGCACGGTCACCCAGCCCACGTTCGTCTACGGCTTCGACGCCACGACGGGCGCGTTCAAGGCGGACGGGGACGGCTACTTCGACCTCGTCCTGGACTTCGACACGAACACGGGGGCGGCGTTCGAGGACGGCGAGGTGATCAGCTTCTTCCTGAACTTCCCGGGGATCACCGCGGCGACGTTCGACACGGACAGCCTGCCGTCGCCCGGCGGCGGGACGGGTCCGTTCGACTCGGCGCTCCACATCCAGGGCGTCGGGCCGAACGAGGAGAGCCTGTGGATCTCGGGCACCGGCACGACGGTCCCCGGCGGCGGCGGCGGCGGCACGATCCCGGAGCCGGGCCTCGCGCTCCTCGCGATCGTCGGCATCGCGGGCGGCATCGTCGCGCGGCGCCGGTCGTAGCCCGCGCGAAGACGGGAGGCGGGCTGCCTCGCGGCGGCCCGCTCACCGCGCGGCCAGCGCCCGGCGCGCGAGCGCCGCGCACGCTCGCTCGTCGTACGGCCGCGCGAGCGCCTCGTCGAGCGCCGCGTACGCCTCCGCGAAGGCGGCGGCCTTCGGATCGGGCGCGAGCGCGAACGCGAGCAGCTTCACCTGCTGCATCGCCGCGTAGCCCGCGCGCGCCTCGCCCGCCTCGACTCGCGCGAGCCACCCGTCGATCCGCCCCCCGACCCCCCCCGGATCCGCGGCCGGGAGCCTCAGGACCTCCTCCGCCGCGCTTGCCGCCGCCTCGGCGAGCTTCCTCCGCTCGGCGCCGGGCCGGTAGGTCGTGCCGAGGACCCCCTCGAGCCGCTTCGCGATCGCGGCGTCGCCCGCCGCGAGGATCTCGAGCGGGGCGAGGTCGAGCGGGAGGTCCCCCGGCTGCCCCCCGCGCCGCGCATCGGCCCCGCCGCCCTTGATCTCGTGGTGGCACGCGTAGCAGTCGAACGCGCCGAACTCGGGCCAAAGGGCGCCGCCCCGCGCCATCCGCTCCACCTGCCGCAGCCGCGCGGCCCCCGCGGCCTTCGCGCCCTCGGCCCACGCCGCGAGATCGCCCGCCGCCTCCGGCTTCTTCCAGTGCGGCGGCAGGTCGTGCAGGAACCGCGGCAACGAGAACGCGAGCGACGGGTGCCCGGCCGCCATCATCGCGTGCGTCACGTCGCGGCCCTCGGCGCCCACGTGGCAGTCGATGCACGCGGCAGCGCGCTTCCCGGCCGTCGTCAGGTCGCGGAGCCCCTGCGCCTCCTTCTCCCTCGGCGACAGCGCCTTGAACGCCGGCGAGACGTGGGCGCCGAGCCACCGCCCCGCGGGGCCGTGGCAGAGCTCGCACGAGACGCCGTCCGCGACGTCGAACGTGGCGGCGGCCCGGACGTCCCCGGCGCTGTGGCAGGAGAGGCACTCGGCGGCCTTCGACGGATCGATGCCCAACCGCTCCCCGATCCGCCGCCCGAGCGCGCCCGTGAGCGACGCGAAGGCCCGGCTGTGCCGGTCGCGCGTCGCCCAGACCTTGTACTCCTGGCGCTCCGCTGTGCCGCCGCCGTGGCACGCCTGCGCGGCGCACGACCCCGCCCCGAGGAAGAGATCGCGTTCCGGGACCTGCTGCGCCCCCGCCGGCGCGCACGCGGCGAGGGCGGGCAGCAGGAGGAGGGGCAGCGCCCGCATGGCGCGCATTCTTGCCGGGGCCAAGGACAGCCGGGCGGGGCGAAGTGGGGGGGCGTGCCCCGTAGAATCCCCGCGTGCCGCCGGACACCGAGGGACGTCTCGAGGGCGAGCCGCTCGACCTCGAGCAGCTCCGGGAGATCCCCGTCTTCAAGGGCTGCTCGGAGGCGCTCCTCCGGAAGAACCTCGGCGCCGTCGTCCGGCGGCGGTTCGCGCCGGGCGAGATCATCTGCCGCGAGGGGGAGTTCGGCTCGACCGCCTTCTACATCCTCGAGGGCGAGGCCGAGGTCTTCCTGAAGACGCCCGTCGCGCATCTCGAGGGGAAGGCGCGCGTCCGGGGCCTCTTCGGCGGGATCACGAGCTTCCTCCAGTCGCTCGTCCGCCGCGAGGAGCCGCGCGCGCGACGGGGCACGATCCCGATCGACGCGCCCGTCGACCTCTCGCTCGACCGGCCCGAGGCCACGCTCGGAGCCGGCGACCTCTTCGGCGAGATGACCTGCATGTCCTTCTACCCGCGGAGCGCGACCGTCCGGGCGAGAGGCGGCGTCGTCGTCCTCGAGATGCTCCGGAACATCCTCGACGTGCTCAAGCGCGGATCGAAGGAGTTCAAGGAGCAGCTCGACCGGGCCTACAAGGGGCGCGCGCTCGCCACGCACCTGAAGGCGATGCCGCTCTTCGAGGGGCTCACGGAGGAGTTCATCGACGGGTTGCGCGAGCGCGTGAACCTCGTCTCCTACGACCCGGGCAAGGTGATCTGCAGGCAGGGCGACGAGGCCGACCGCCTCTACCTGATCCGGATCGGGTTCGTGAAGGTGTCGCAGGAGAGCCCGGGCGGCGAGGTGATCCTCAAGTACCTCCACCGCGGCGACTACTTCGGGGAGATGGGGCTCCTCGGCGCGGGGAAGCGCACGGCCACCTGCACGGCGCTCGACCACGTCGAGCTCGTGGAGATCGGCAAGGACGACTTCGCGCGGATGATGGCGGAGTTCCCCGCGATCCGCCGCGGCCTCGAGGAGAAGGCGCGCGCCCACGCCCTCGAGAACACGCGGCGGCTGGAGCAGCTCGCGGCCGTGTCCGTCGACGAGTTCCTCGAGCAGGGGCTCATGCAGGCGCAGAGCCTCCTCTTGATCGACCTCGACCGGTGCACGCGCTGCGACGAGTGCGTGCGCGCCTGCGCCGCGAGCCACGACGGGGTCACGCGCCTCATCCGCGACGGGCTGCGCTTCGACCGCTACCTCGTGCCGACGAGCTGCCGCTCCTGCCACGACCCGCTCTGCATGGTCGGATGCCCGGTCGGCTCGATCCGCCGGCGCGACACGCTCGAGATCGTGATCGAGGACTGGTGCATCGGCTGCGGCCTCTGCGCGCGCAACTGCCCGTACGGCAACATCAACATGCACGGCATCGGAGGGGGCGCGGGGGAGGAAGGGGCCGAGGGGAAGGAGGGGAAGCCGGCGCAGAAGGCGATCACGTGCGACCTCTGCGCGGGATGGAAGGAGCCCACGTGCGTCTACGCGTGCCCCCACGAGGCCGCGATGCGGGTCGATCCGAAGGAGTTCCTGATCCGCCGATGACGCGGCCCCCGGAGCCCCCCCCGTGCTGATCGACCGGAGCCACCGGCCCTGGATGGTCGCGACCGCGCTCGCGACGGGGGTCTCGCTCCTCCTCTACGCGGTCTACGCGTCGCGCGCGCCGGACGGCCCGCGCGGGGGCTCGTGGCAGGGCATCTCGTTCGGGATCGCCGCGTCCGTCTGCATCGGCTTCGCGGCGCTCCTCGGCGCGCGCAAGCGGAGGCCCCACTACCGCCTCGGGCGCGCGGCGACGTGGCTCAAGGCGCACCTCTGGCTCGGCGCGCTCTCGCTGCCGCTCGTCCTCTTCCACGCGGGCTTCTCGGCCGGCGGGACGCTCTCGGGCGTGCTCCTGTGGATCTTCCTCGCCGTCTATGTCACCGGCGTCGTCGGCCTCGTGCTCCAGCAGTTCCTGCCGCGGGTGATGACGCAGAGCCTCCCGCAGGAGACCGTCTTCGAGCAGCTCGACCACGTGCGGGAGCAGCTTCTCGCCGAGGCGGAGCACATGGCGAAGGGGGAGGGGGGCGCGGTCGCGCGGCCGAAGAGCGCGGGCAGGGTGCAGGGGCGGGTCGTCGAGAGCCGCGCCGCCGCCGCCGAGGCGGGGCCGGACCGGAACGCGCTCCACCTCTTCCTCGAGCGGCAGCTGCGGCCCTACTTCGCCCCGGACGGCGCGCGCCGCTCCCGCCTCTCCGACGCGAGCGCCCGCGCGGCGCTCTTCGAGGAACTCCGCCGCACGGTCGATCCCGCCCTCCATCCGGTCACGCGCGACCTCGAGGCGCTGTGCGGGCAGCGCGACCAGCTCGAGATGCAGCGCCGGCTCCACCTCTGGCTCCACGGCTGGCTCCTCGTCCACGTCCCGCTCTCCTACCTGATGGTCCTCCTCGGCGCCGTCCACGCCGTGATGGCGCTCTACTACGGATGAAAAGCTCGAAGGACCTCGCGCAGCGGATCGACCCGGGATATCACCGGCGCCGCCATCCCCTGCGCCGCCTGCGCCTCCTCCTCTCCCTCGGCCTCGTGGCCGCGGGCGGGCTCTGGGTCGCCGCCTCGTTCGCGTTCTCGGGCGAGCGGATCTATGTCCGCGGCGGCGTGGCGCGGTCTCACGCGCCCCTGGCCGACGCGTGCGACCGCTGCCACGTGGATGCCTTCGCGGCGGCGCCCGACGCGGCCTGCCTCTCCTGCCACGAGGTCCTTCCGCACGTGCCCGCCGGGAAGACCCCGCCCGACCCCCGCTGCGGCACCTGCCATGCGGAGCATGGGGGGCGCGTCCGCCTCGCCGACGTTGCCGACGGCCACTGCAACGCCTGCCACCTGAGCCACGGCACGATCACGTCGATCGAGGACCACGCGCAGTTCGAGCGCGCGCCCTTGGACCAGCACCTCCGTTTCAACCACCGGGCCCACCTCGCGAAGGACCTCCTCGGCGGGCCGCTCGCCTGCGCGGACTGCCACCAGCCGCAGCCGGACGCGCGCGACTTCGGGCCCATCCGCTTCGACGCGCACTGCGCGAGGTGCCACGCGGAGCGTCTCCATCCCGATCTCAAGGACGCGGTGCCGCACGGAGTGGAAGGGGCCCGCCTGCGGGAGTGGGCGACGGCGGCCCTCGTGCGCGCGTTCCTCGAGGACCCGCGTCTCGCGGCGCCCCCGTCGCGCCCGAACGCGGCCCCCGGCCGGTCCCCCGGAGCCCCCCCCGATTGGACGGACGCGCTCCGCGCGACCACGGACGCGGCGTTCGACGCCCTCTTCACGCCCGGCCGGGGCTGCCTCCTCTGTCACGAGGGCGACCGCGGGCGGATCGTGCCGCCGGAGATCCCCTCGAACTGGTTCCCGAAGGCGCGCTTCGACCACAAGGCGCACCGGGCCGAGCCTTGCGAGAGCTGCCACCGGGCCCAGGGCAGCACGGATGCCATGGCCGTCGATCTCCCCGGCGTCCAGAGCTGCCACGCCTGCCACGGCGAGGGCAAGGCCGTCGCGACCTGCGCGGCCTGCCACCCCTACCATCCCCGGGACGCGGCGGCCTGGCGGTAGGGCAGGAGCCTCGGCGGAATCTCGCGCGTAATCTCGCGTGCCTCCGCGGGCGGCACCCCTGCCGTCGATCCCGTTCGGGCGGCCGGAAGTTGGCGCGGGATTCGCGTTCGGGAAACCGCGCCTCATGGCCATTTGTTTGCTTCAATGGGGCCTTGGGAGGCGAGCACGGAGCATGACGATGAACAAGAGCGTCGAGTTGCGCTACGGGGACAAGACCTACTCGTATCCCGTCATCGAGGGGAGCGAGGCCGAGAAGGCGATCGACATCGGGAAGCTGCGCGCCCAGACCGGGCTCGTGACGTTCGATCCCGGATACGGCAACACCGGATCCTGCAAGAGCGCGATCACGTTCATCGACGGCGAGAAGGGGATCCTCCGCTACCGCGGCTACCCGATCGACGAGCTGGCGGAGAAGAGCAGCTTCCTCGAGGTCTGCCAGCTGCTCATCACGGGCGAGCTTCCGCCGCCCAAGGCGCTCGACGCCTTCCGCGCCGACGTGACGCGCCACACGATGCTCCACGAGGACATGAAGAAGTTCTTCGAGGCCATGCCGAAGGGCGCGCACCCGATGCCCGTCCTCGCCTCCTCGGTCAGCGCGCTCGCGGCGTTCTACGAGCAGCCCGAGACGGACGACGACATC
Organism: Planctomycetaceae bacterium; assembly: GCA_011525755.1. Lineage (GTDB taxonomy): Bacteria > Planctomycetota > PLA2 > PLA2 > PLA2 > PLA2. The sequence goes on along the minus strand of WYBS01000036.1, from coordinate 2,549 downwards.
CGGACGGCCGTCGTGCGGCTGCTCGCGAAGATGCCGACGCTCGCCGCGTGGGCCTACAAGCACTCGATCGGCCAGCCCTTCATCTACCCGAGGAACGACCTCGACTACGCGAGCAACCTGCTCCACATGATGTACGCGACGCCGTGCGAGAGCTACCGGATCGACCCGGTCGTCGCCCGCGCGATCGACGTCCTCCTCATCCTCCACGCCGACCACGAGCAGAACTGCTCGACGAGCACGGTCCGGCTCGTCGGCTCGTCGCGCGCGCACCTCTACGCGAGCATCTCGGCGGGCATCAGCGCGCTCTGGGGGCCGCTCCACGGCGGCGCCAACCAGGAGGTGATCGAGATGCTCGATGCGATCGCCGCGGAGGGCGGCGGCGCCGAGCGGTTCCTCGCGCGCGCGAAGGACAAGAACGACACGACGCGGCTCATGGGCTTCGGCCACCGCGTCTACAAGAGCTACGATCCGCGCGCCTCGATCCTCAAGCGGACCTGCAAGGACGTGATCTCGCGCCTCGGGACGTCGAGCGAGCTGCTCGACATCGCGATGAAGCTCGAGGAGATCACGCTCAAGGACGACTACTTCATCAGCAGGAAGCTCTACCCGAACGTCGACTTCTACTCGGGCGTCATCTACAAGGCGCTCGGCATCCCGACGGACATGTTCACGGTGATGTTCGCGCTCGGGCGGCTGCCGGGCTGGATCGCCCAGTGGATCGAGATGCGGCAGGACAAGGAGACCCGTATCGGCCGGCCGCGGCAGATCTACACCGGGGCGACCGAGCGGCACCTCCGGCGGTAGGGCCGGTTTTCAAAACCGGCCCGTTCGACCGCTCCGGCACCCCTCCGTCGGGAGCGGCAGCTAGCGGACGACCGAGCCGATGCGCTCGCCCTTGACGACCCGCAGGATGTTCCCGCGATCCTGCAGCTTGAACACGTGGATCGGCATGCGGTTCGTCATGCAGAGGGAGAACGCGGTGGCGTCCATCACCTCGAGGCGGCGCTGGAGCGCGTCCTCGAAGGTCAGCTCGGGGAGCTTTGTCGCCTTCGGGTCCTTCGCCGGGTCGGCCGTGTAGATCCCGTCCACCTGCGTCGCCTTGAGCAGCGCGTCGGCCTTCATCTCCGCCGCGCGGAGCGCTGCCGCCGTGTCCGTCGTGAAGAAGGGGTTCCCCGTCCCCGCCGCGAAGATCACGATCCGCTTCCGCTGGAGATGGCGGTCGGCGCGGCGCTTGATGAAGGGCTCCGCGACCTCGCGCATCTCGATCGCGGTCATGACGCGCGTCTCCACCGACAGCTTCTCGATCGCGTCCTGGAGCGCGAGCGCGTTGATCACGGTGGCGAGCATCCCCATGTGGTCCGCCGCCACGCGGTCCAGCCCCTTCTCGGTCCCCCGGACCCCCCGGAAGATGTTGCCGCCGCCGACGACCACGGCCATCTCCACGCCGAGGTCCCTCACCTCCTTCAGCTCCGCGGCCACGTCCGCGATCGTCTTGGAGTCGATGCCGTACTCGCTGCGGCCCATGAGGGCTTCGCCGGAGAGCTTCAGGAGGATCCGCTTCAGGGCGGTGGGGTTTCTCGTATTCACGTCGCGCTCGCCGTTCGTGCCGGGCGCCGCGGTCGCGAGGAGCGCCTCGTGCCGCCGCGTCGGCCTCGAAAGGGCCTCATTCCTATCATGGAGGCCGTCGGCGGGCGAGCGCGTTCGCCGCCGCCCCTGGCCTGTCGATGCACCGGGGTGCCCCGCATGCCCCGGGGGCGTCAAACGCCGTACACTTCCGCGGCGCGCCTCTCGAGGTGGGAGAGGAGGGGCTCCGGGGAGGGGGGGGTACCGGTCGCCTTCTCGATGAGCGTCGCGGGGCGGTAGCGGCGGCCGTGCCGGTGGATGCGCGCGGCCAGCCACTCCTTGAGCGGCGCGAACTCGCCTCTCGCGAAGGCCGCCTCGAGGTCGCCGAGGTCCTTTCGCGCGCGGTCGTAGAGCTGCGCCGCGTACACGTTGCCGAGCGTGTAGGTCGGGAAGTAGCCGACGAGGCCGATGCTCCAGTGGATGTCCTGGAGGCACCCTTCCGCGTCGTCTCCGGGCGTCATGCCGAACGCCTTCGTGAACCGCTCGTTCCATGCGTCCGGCAGGTCCTTCGGGGCGAGGTTCTCCGCCAGCAGCGCCTGCTCGAGGTCGAAGCGGAGGAAGATGTGCAGGTTGTAGGTCACCTCGTCCGCATCGACGCGGATGAAGCTCGGCGATACCTCGTTCACGGCGCGGTAGACCGCCTCCGGCTGGACGCCGTCGAGGGCGCCCGGGAACGCGGCGCGCGCGCGCGGGAGGAAGTGGCGCCAGAACCCGAGGCTCCGCCCGACGAGGTTCTCGAAGAGGCGGCTCTGCGATTCGTGGACGCCGAAGGAGCAGGCGTCGCAGAGCGGCGTGCCGAACCGGTCCGCGGCGAGCCCCTGCTCGTAGATGCCGTGGCCGGCCTCGTGCAGCGCGCTGAAGAGGCCGTCGAGGAACGCCGTCTCGCGCCAGCGCGACGTGAGCCGGATGTCGTCGGGCGAGAGCGT
>WYBS01000035.1 GCA_011525755.1 Planctomycetaceae bacterium | reverse complement strand
GACGAACCGGAAGGCGCGCGGGCTGCCGGTGGCTCATCTGCGCGCTGCCTTCGCGGCGGCGTTCCTCCGCCAGAGCAAGAGGCCCCCGACGAGGAGGAAGAGGACCAAAAGGCCCGCCGTGATCATCGCTGGCGGCCGGTCCTCGCGATCTTCGGATTCGAGGGGGTTGAATCGGCGGATGCCCCGGGCCTCCAGTTCCGCCTCGACCCGCTTGAAATCCACCTCGTCTACCGGGGTCGTCCGGAGCATCTCGGCCTCGACGCGCTGGAACTCGTGGACCCAAGCGCGCGCGCGTTCAAGCAGCGGCGAGACCTCCCTGACTTCGATGTCGCTCCGGATCCGGCTCCGGATCCGGTCGTCGTTCGGTGCCATCTGCCACGCGCGCACGAACCCGGTCCTCGCGACGATGTCCTCCTCCCGGATTCGCGGCAGCGTCGCGAGGTCGGCGCGGTAGAAGATCAGCTCTGCCTGGTCCTGGACCATCTCGAGCAGCGGATCGACGACCGCAGCCATGTGCGGTTCGTCCCTGAGCATGAGCTCAGCCCCCGCCGGCCGGCGGTCCCGCTCGCCGGCGCGCCACGCGATAAGGTCCACGAAGTACTGCGCCGCCTGTGTGGAGGGCAGGAACGAGCACTCGTCCAGCGCGGCGCGCAGGAAGGGCAGGGCCTCCGCGAAGCGCCCCTGCTTCACCTCCACGATGCCGAGGTTCCACAGGACCCATTCGGGCCGCGGCTTGTTCGCCTGGACACGTTGCAGCTCCGCCCGGGCCTCCTCGAAGCGCCGCAAACTCAGGTAGGCGACGGCGAGGTCGACGCGGAGAGCGTGGTTGCCGGGGTCTTGCGTCAGCTGCCGCTCGCACTGGCGGGCGCGCGCCTCCCACCACGCGGTTCCATGCTGCGGAAACTGCCCCGCAAGCAGATCCCAGGTGGTGGCGCGGATCTGGGCGAGATCGGCCTCCGTCCTCGAGTCGATCGCCTGCGCGACCGCGAGTCCGGCTAGAACCAGGCCGCACAGCACGGATCGCATGTGCGGATTCTACGAAGCCGTTCACGCGACGGAGCGGATCTCAGCCGTCGAACAGCGCCTGCGTCCGCGGGATCGGCACGCCGTCGCGGAGGCACGCCTTGCGGAACTCGCAGTGGAAGCACGCGTCGCCGGGCTTCGGCCGGAACGAGCCCTCGCCCCTGTGCGCATCCTTGAACGCCTCGATCAGCGGGGCCACCGGCCTCTCCGGCACGTCCACCACCTGCTCCGCGTCCACGTACACGAGCTTGCCGTGGTCCGGCGCCGGCATCCCCGCCGCACGCAGCGCCGCGACGTAGACCGCGACCTGCACCTCGTACTCCTTCGCCCGCACGCGTTCGCCCGTCTTCCAGTCGAGGAGCAGCGGCGGATCCGGCGAGTAGAGGTCCATCTTGCCGCGGATCGCGAGGCCGCCGAGCCGGACAAGGAAGGGCATCTCCTTCCGCACGCCCGGTCCCCCGAGCCCCCTGACGATCGGCTGGCGCGAAAGCCACTCGCACCAGCGGCGGATCTTCCCGATCTCGTTCGGACCCGCCGGCGGGAAGTAGCGCAACACCATCGCCTCGTCGGGTACCGAACCCGGCCCCTCCTTCTCCATGATCTCGTGGAACGCGGTCCCGATCTCGCGGCGCGGGTGCTCGTCCGCGTCCGGCCGCTCGTCGCCCTCGGGCGGCTCCTCGAGCTCGATCCCGAGCATCCGCTGGAGCCGGTAGCGGCGCGGGCAGCGCTCGAACTCCACGAGGTCCGCCGCCGCGGCGACGTAGGGCGTGCCGTCCGGCGGCGGCGGACGGTGCCCGTCGATCCGCGCGAGCAGCGCGCGCGCCGCCTCCTCGTCGCGCGCGATCCCCGCGGGCAGCTCGGCGCCGCGGCGGATCGCGGCGCGCACGGCCGCGAACCGCCGCCGTCGCGCGTCCGGGCGGGTGAGCGGCGCCGTGTCGACCACGCGCACGCCCGGGGGCGGCGCCTCGACGAGCCGCGCGAGCACGTTCTCCTTCCGCGCCCCCGCGAGCGCGCCCGAGAGGATCAGGTGCTCCTCGGCGCGCGTCAGCGCGACATAGAGGAGACGCATCTCCTCCGCCGCCTCCTGCTGCGCGTCCCACGCGCGGATCTCCTCGTATCCGGGCGGCTCGATGTTCCCGTCCTCGCCGCGCAGCTTGAACGAGAAGCGGCCGTCCGCCGCGCGGAAGGGCGGCCCCCGCCGCCCCCCCGCCTTCCACGTCAGATCGGCGACGACCACGAGCGGGAACTCGAGCCCCTTCGCGGCGTGGATCGTCATGATCTTCACGACGTCGTCGTCCTCGGCCGCGACCGGCGCCTCGCTCTCGCGCAGCTCGCGCTCGCGGAACTCGAGCAGCGAGCGGCCGAACTCCGCGTAGCCCTCGGACGTCTGCCGCGCGCGGCGGAGCGCCTTCATCAGGTTGGCGTAGCGGCGGCGGCCGTCGGCCTCGAGGAGCATCAGCTCCGCGAACCGCGTCTCGCGGAGGATCGCCTCGACGAGATCCCCCGTGGAGACGCGCTGCGCCATCGCGCGCCAGCGGCGGAAGCGCGCGGCGAACTCCCGGAGCCGCTCCCATCGGGCGGGAGGAATCGGGGGGGGGCCGGGGGGCCGAGGCCGCCCGCAGCGGCAGCGGCCCGTCGCCGGGCAGGTGCAGGAGGTCGCCGTCCGGCACGCCGCAGAAGAGCGAAGTCATCGCGGCGACGGCCCGGTAGGTGTCGCCGGGATCCGAGAGCAGGAGCAGCAGGTGCGCGAGATCGACGACCTCGCGCGCCGCGTAGTAGCCGCGGCCCTGGATCACGACGTAGGGCACGCCCGCCTCGCCGAGCGCGCGCTCGTAGAGGACGAGGTTCGTCGTCGAGCGCAGGAGGATCGCGCAGTCGCGGTAGGAGATGCTCCCCTCCGCGTCCGCCGCGCCGCGAAGGAGCTCCTTCCCCTCCACGATCTCGCGGAGCCGCCGCGCGACCGCCGCGGCCTCGCGGCGCCGGCCCTCCGCGGCGTTCTCCGCCGGGGGCGCGATCAGCTCGACGCACGGCGCCTTCCTCTCCCGCCACGCCGCCTCCGCGCGGAGGTCCTGCGACGCGACGTCGGTGCCGCGGAAGAGCTCCCGGAAGAGCGCGTTCGTGAACGCCACGATCTCCGGCCGCGAACGGAACGACCCGCCGAGGGGATAGGGCTTCGCCTTCCCGCGCAGCTCCTGGAAGACCGCCGCGTCCGCATGGCGGAAGCGGTAGATCGACTGCTTCTCGTCGCCGACGCCGAAGCGCACGGCCTTCGACGCGAGCCGCTCGAGGATCGCCTCCTGGAGGCGGTTCGTGTCCTGGTACTCGTCGACGAGGAGATGGTCGAACTCCGCGAGCACCGCGTCGCCCGCGGGCGATCGCAGGAGCCGGAGCCCCTCCCGCTCGAGGTCGGAGAAGTCGAGGAGCCCCTCGGCGCGCTTCCGCGCCGTGTAGGCCGCGTCGAGCCGCGCGAGCGCGTCGACCACGGCGGCACCGGTCGCCCGCGCGCGCGCGAGGTGGACGAGCGGCCGGTACGCCTTCGCGATCTCCTTGCCCTCCCGGAAGAGCTCCTTCTGCGCGGCCGCCACGCCGCCCTTCACGAGGTCGAAGAACTCCTCCGCGGCCCCCGGGTCCAGCGCGAGGAAGCGCGCGCGCCGCTCGCGGAGTCCCGCGAGCCTGCTCGCCGTGCCCGCCGCCGTGAGTCGCACCTCCGCGCATTCGGCGAGGAAGCGCGCCATCCGTGCGGAGAGCCCCTCGAGATCGGGCGCCATGGGCACGAGCGCGGAGAGCTCGAAGGGCGTCGCGCGCGCCGCCTCGTAGAGCTCGCGGAGGTCGCCTTCCGCCCCCGCGAGGTCGACGAGCGCGTCGGAGAGGCCGCTCGCGTCGACGGTCTCCGCCATCGCCTCCTCGCGCAGGAACTCCGCGGTGATCTCGTCCGCGATCGCGAAGCGCGGGTCGAGCCCGGCGTCGAGCGCGCGCTCCCGGAGCATCCGCGCGAGGAAGGCGTGGATCGTCGAGACGGGCGCGAACTCGGCCTGCCGCGCGAGGTCCGCCCTCCCCTTGCCCCGAAGGGCCCCCCGGATCCTCTCCTTCATCTCGCGCGCCGCCTTCTCGGTGAACGTGACGGCGAGGATGCGCGGGATGGGCACGCCGCGGCGCATCACGAGGTCGAGATAGCGCTCCGTGAGCACGCGCGTCTTGCCCGTGCCGGCGCCGGCGACGACGGCGACCGCGCGCTCCTCCGCGAACGCCGCGGCACTCTGCTCGCGCGTCAGCTCGACCAATCGGCCCTCCCCGCCTTCACGAGGAACCGCGCGCGCGCCACGCGGCAGAGATCGTAGCCGTCGCACTGCGTGCGCGTGCACTTCTCGGGATCGCTCGGCCTCACCGCGAGCCGCCCCTCGCGCCACGCCGCGGCGACGGTGCCGACGAGCGTCCGCATGGCCTCGCGCTTCGCCTCCAGATCCTCGCGGCTCACCGCCTCGACGCCGAGCCGCTCCGCGAGCTCCGGCACCGCGTAGCCCTGGACGTCGCCCTTCTTGAGCCGCTCGTAGACCGCGCCCGCGGCCTCCGGCAGCGCGAGGAGGTACGCGTCGAGCTGCGTCGCGTCGAGGTCCTCCGCCCGGCCCGTCTTGAAGTCGCGCACGAGCCGGCCCGCGGGATAGCGCTCGATCCGGTCGATCCGCCCGCGCAGCTTCGCGCCCGCGACCTCGAGGTCGAACTTCCACTCGACCGTCTCGACGGGCGTGCCCGAGAGCCGCTTCGCCGCGTGCACGACCGACGCCCGGAGCGCGCGCCGCTCCGCCTCCTCGACGAGCCCGAGGCGGATCCCCTTCGCCTTCTCGAGAAAGACCTCGTCGAAGATCGCGCGCGCGTCCTCCGTCGGCCTGCCGGCGCAGCGCTCGAGGGCCGTGTGCGCGATGTCGCCCTTGAGGAGCGGGTCGAGGCCCCGCTCGCGCGGGCGGTCCGCGCGCAGGATGTGGCGCGCGAGCAGCAGGTACGGGCACCGCCGCCACGAGTTGATCGACGACGCGGAGAGCGAGGGCGCCCGGTCGGGCATCGCGATCGGCCGCGCGCGCATGAGCTCGAGGCGCCGCGGCCACGCGAGGACCTCCCGGTCGACCGCGCCGAGCCCGTGGAGCGCCGCCGCGAGCGCGTCGCCGCGGACGATCCCGTCGGCGACGATCGGGAGGAGGTCCCCGCGGGAAAGGGCGTCCTCCGGCTGCGCGTACTGCTCGGAGATCTCGATCCGCCTCGTCTCGCAGCGGTCGAAGTCCTCGAGGTAGGGGGAGGGGGCGCGGGGGACCCCCTGCTCGTCGTACGCGGGATACGAGAGCACGAGCCGCTCCCGCGCGCGCGTGACCGCCACGTAGAAGAGGTAGCGCTCCTCGTCCTCCCGGCGCGCGCGGAGCGGCAGGTGGAACCCGCGTGCCTCGGCGAAGGCCTCCCGCTCCTCGTCCCGGAGGAAGAGGTCCTGCCTCACCTGCCGCGGGAACGCGTCGGACGTGAGGCCCGCGACGAGCACGACCGGCTTCTCCCACTGGCGCGCGTCGCTCGCGTCCACCGCGTAGACGCAGTCGTGGCGCCGGTCGCGCGCGGGCCTCTCGAGGAGCGGCAGCCGGCCGAGGACCTGCGCCGCCGCCTCCCGCAGCGGGAGCGATTCGACCGCCTCCGCCTCCTTCCGGAGCATCTCGAGGAGCGCCGCCGCGCGAGAGAGGTCCTCGTCGCCGTCGGGCGTGAGCTCGAGCGCGTCCTTGAGGCCGAGCTGCCGCTTCATCACGGCGAGGAGTGCGCCCTCGCCCTTCGGCAGGTGGCCCTCCGGGATCGCGTGCTCCGCGCGCGGGTCCGCGAGCTCGCGCGCGAGCTCGTCCACGCGGTCCGCCTGCGGCCGGGCGAGGTAGTAGGGCGAGCGGAGGAGCGGAAGCGCCTCGCGCGGCTCGAGCCGCTCGCCCGCGATCGCGCGGAGCCAGAGCGCGGCCGCGCGGGCCGCGGGGGTGCCCTGGAACCCCTCGCGCGAGAAGAAGCGCAGCGGCACGCCGTGGCGACGGAACGCCGCGCGGTAGAGGTCGTGGAGGCCGCTGTGGGACCGGCGGACGAGGAGGAAGTCGTGGTAGGGGCGCCCCGAACGCGCGACGAGGCGCGCGAGCCGGTCCGCCTCGTCCTCCTCGGACGGGCAGACGAGGATCTCCGCGCCCCCGAGCCCCCCCTCCTTCGTGAACAGGTCGCGTTCGAGCGCGGCAAGCGCGCCCGAGGCGCGCCGGTTCCCGGCGAGCGCCTCCTCGGCGTAGCCCCGGAACGTGCCGATCGTGCGCGCGGCGGTGCGGAAGATCGGGTGCGCGCGGTCGTCCGGGTCGATCGGCAGCGTGACGACGGTCTCCTTCGCGGCGGCGGCGAGGAGCTCGACGATCTGCCTCTGGACGGGCGTGAAGTCGTGGAATCCGTCGACGAGGAGGAGGTCGAGCGGGGGCGCCCGCTCGCGCAGCCGGTCGCGGCACGCGAGGAGCAGGTCCTCGTGGTCGAACGCGGGCGGGAGCAGCTCCCGGTAGCGCGCGAACGCATCGAAGAGACGGCGGCCGCGCGAGCCCTCGGCGAAGTGCGCGCGCGCGTGGGCAAGGGGTTCCTCGCCCTGCTCCTTGATCTCCTTCACCGCGGAGAGGAACTCCGCGCGGAGACCCGGCTGCGCGGCGGCCTCGGGAAACCCGGCCTCGAGCGCGCGGCCCGCGAGGCGGTCCTTCGCGGCGGGGCGGACGAGGTCGCGCAGCCGGAGGCGGGTCACGTCCTCGGCGAGCGTCTCGAAGGTCTCGACGGCCTTGTCCATGAGCCCCTGCGCGCGGTCGAGCAGGAGATAGCGGAGATGCTCCGCCTGCGAGTAGGTCGGGACGAGGAGGAGCGCTCTCCGCCCCGCCTCGAGCGCCTCCGCGAGCCGCGCGAGGCAGCGGTGCGTCTTGCCGGTGCCGGCCCGGCCGAGCAGCAGTCGGCGCGCCATGGTTTCTCCGGGAGCCGGGCAAGCATAGGAAACGGGGGCGACATGGGCCGGGGAAACCGGCGCCGCAAGCCGGATTGCGGGTCTGCCGACCTAGGGTATATAGTGGCCGTTTCGCCTCTCCCGATGAAAGCCGCCCTCAACCGGTCGGTCGCCGTCCTCGGCACCGGCTCCTACCTCCCCTCGCGCGTCGTCACGAACGGCGCGCTCCGGGACCTGATCTCGAACTACGACGAGGCGCACTCGGGCGACTTCTCGACGTGGGTGGACCGCGTCACCCACATCCACGAGCGGAGGTTCATCGAGAGCAACGAGGAGCACGCCGGGTACATGGCGGCGGAGGCCTCGAAGCGCGCGCTCGACATGGCGGGCGTGAAGCCCACCGAGCTCGACCTGATCATCCACGCTTCGTTCACGCCGTCGGCCTGCGTGCCGGGCGACCACGTGCTCGTCGCCAAGGGGATCGGCGCGCACGCGACGCCCTCCTTCACGCTCACGGGCGCGTGCGCCGGGTCGGTCTACGGCCTCGCGCTCGCGTACGGGATGCTCGCCTCGGGCGCGATGAAGCGCGTCCTCGTCACGGGCTCCGAGACGATCTCCCCGACGCTCGACTTCACCGACCCGCTGACCGCGATCCTCTTCGGCGACGGCGCGGGCGCGGCGGTGCTCGGCCATGTCGGGAGGTCGGAGGGCGGGATGCTTCCGCCCTATCTCAGCCACGACTTCAACTGGGAGAACATCACGATGGAGAACGCGAACCTGCCCTTCACGGGCAAGGTCCGCGTCCCCGCGACGAACGGGAAGCCGGCCGCGATGGAGCGGCCGTTCCTGAAGATGATCTCCGGCCCGGCGGTCCTCCGCAGCGCGGTCAACGCGATGCGGAGCAGCGTGCTGCGCGTGCTCGGCTACGACGGCGAGCCCGACGGCGGCGAGTGGGACGAGCTGCGCGCGCGGATGCGGGTGATCCCGCACCAGGCGAACGGCCGGATCGTGGACGGCCTCGCGAAGAAGCTCGACCTGCCCGCGGAGAAGGTGACGAAGACGATCTACCGCGTGGGCAACATCAGCGCCGCGAGCAACATGATCGCGCTCGACTACGCGTACCGCCACGGCAACCTGCTCGTCGACCGCGAGCCGGGGACCGAGAGGATCCTGAAGATCCGCGAGCACAAGGACCCGGTGAGGCCCGGCGAGCTCGTCGTGCTCCCGTCGATCGGCGCGGGATATCTCTACGGCGCCGTCGCCTTCGTGCCGGCGTGATCCGGGGGGCTCCGGGGGCCGCGCCTCGGGGCGGCTCGCCCGTCGCCGAGCAGGCTGGTAGAGTCCCCTCCATGGCAGGCGACTCGAGGCATCGTCCGGAAGGCTGGAGTCGGCGGATCGTCGCCACCGGGGCGCGTTCGGAATGCCGAGCGAGGATCTTGACCGCAGGATAGCGGGTCTGAGACTCCTCGAAGCACTGCGGGAGCTCCGTGGCATCGAGGAAACCCGAGGCACGCACCTCGAGCGCCTGATCTCGCGCAACGAGGTCGAGGGGGCGCTCGACGAGATGGAGGTCCTCGGGGAGGGCGCCGGGGAGACGTTCTGGCGGCGCCTCCAGGAGGCCGCGAAGGCCATCGGCTTGCCGGAGCGGGCACGGCTCTTCGGGGATCATGCGTTTGCGCGCCAACGCGCGGCCGACGGGGACGGCTGGCCGATCCCCAAGACCCTGCGGCACGAGAGCGACTGGCTGCAGGTGTTCCCTTGGCCGGGCCGCGACGAGGCGCTCGTGCTGTTCGACATCGAGGACTACGGCCCGGCGGGTCCGGCCGCGGGCACGCTCGCCCTGCTGCGCCGCAAGGAGGCCCCGGAGATCGCCTGGCAGGGCGGACCGGTCTTCTTGGACGAGTACTGGCTGGGGACCAGCCACAGCGTCGCTTTCTCGGAGGGCGGCGAGTACGCGTTCGCGCGGCCGTACCTGCGCGGGCGGTACGCCTCGTCCTTCCTCGTCCTGATCCGGCCGTCCGACCCTCCCTGCACGATCCTCGACACCTCGTTCTGCGTCTACAGGATCGAGGCGGTGGCCTCAGGCTGCTTCTGCGCCCACGCGACTCCCGATCCCCGGATGCCGCCCGTGCTCCCGGATCGCGGGCTCGACCACGCGGCCTCCTGGATGTTCCGCGAGGCCGACCTCGACTGGTTCGACGCGTCGGAGTTGTGGGAGCGCATCTCCCGCATCCCGCGTCCGGAGTCGCCCTCCTCCGTCCGCGGAGACGGGGACTGAGGAGGCTCGATGCCCGCCGGCGTCCGCCCGCTGCTCCTCATGCTCCTCCTCCCGCTCGCCGCGGGCGCGGAGGAGACGCGCACGGTCGAGGCGGGCGCGCTGAGGCTCAGGATCCCCGGGCGCTGGCGGGAGCGCCGCCTCCGCGGGAAGGGGGTCGAGGTCAACCCCGGCAGGACGACCGAGGTCGTCGTCGACCTGCGGCCGCACCTCCGCTGATCCTCCCCCCCCGCCCCCCTCCTTCCGACGGCGGTCGCGTACGATTGGCGCCCTGTGGATGCGGCGCGGGCCAAGGATCTCCTCTTCGCGGACGTCGCGGTCGCCCTCGGCGCCGCCGAGCCGCCGCAACTCGCGCAAGCGATCGAGGCGTTCTGGCGGCAGCCGGGACCCGATGGCCTCGCCGACGCGCTCGTGCGCGAGGGCGTCCTCGACGCCATCGCGCGCGCCGCCGTCGAGCGCGAGGTCGAGCGGATCGTCGCGGAGTCGGGAGACGCCGCGGCCGCCGTCGCGCGGCGCGGCGGCGTCGACCACGCGCTCCGCGAGAGCTTCTCGCCGGGCGCGGTGGAGGGGGTGCCCGCGCGCGCGCCGCTCCGCACGATCCCGCCCGGCCGCTACAAGGACTTCACGGTCGCCGGCAAGGGCGGCATGGGGCTCGTCTACCTCGCCCTCGACACCGAGATGAACCGGCGCGTCGCGTTCAAGATGGTCCGGCCGGACCCGAGCGCGCCGAAGGACGCCGCCGCCCCCGAGACCCCCCTGCATGCCACGCCGCCCGCGGGCGGGGAGGAGAACTCGCGCGCCTACGAGGAGCTGACCGTCCGCTTCCTCCAGGAGGCGTGGGTCACGGGCGCGATGGAGCACCCGGGGATCGTGCCCGTCTACGAGCTCGGCCGCACCGAGGCGGGGATCCCCTACTACACGATGCGCTACGTGCGCGGGGAGCGGACGCTCGCGACCGCGATCCGCGAGGCCAAGAACCTCGACGCGCGGCTCGCGCTCCTCGAGCCCTACCTGAAGGTCTGCGACACGATCGCGTACGCGCACGCGCGCGGGATCGTCCACCGCGACCTGAAGCCCGAGAACATCGCGCTCGGCGAGTTCGGCGAGGCGGTCGTCTTGGACTGGGGCCTCGCGAAGACGCGCGGGCGGCCCGACGTCGCGGGCGGCGCGTGGCGCGCGCGCGTCGAGGAGCTGCGCGCGGCGACCGACCTCCGGACCGTCGCGGGCGCGATGGGCACGGCGGGCTACATCTCGCCCGAGGCCTCGCTCGGCCGCGGCGAGGAGGTGGACGAGCGGAGCGACGTCTACAGCCTCGGCGCGATCCTCTTCGAGATCCTGACCGGGCGCCTGCCGTTCCGGTTCAAGACCTTCCTCGAGTACGTGCAGCACGTGCTCGAGACCGATCCGCCGGACGCGCACCGGCTCGACGAGGGGATCCCCGAGGAGCTCTCGCGCGCCTGCGCGAAGGCGCTCGCGCGGGACCGGGAGGCGCGGTTCGCGACGGCCGCCGAGGTCGCGCAGGCGATCCGCCGCTGGCAGACCGAGGGCCGCGTCGAGGAGCAGGCGTCCGAGCTCCTCGACCACGCGCGCGCGGAGGTCGAGGCGGCGCGCCGCGGAACCGGCAACACGATCCTCTGGCACCTCGACCGCGCGAGCGCGGCGTGCTCGAAGGCGCTCCACCTGCGGAGCGGCAGCGCCGAGGCGCTCGCGGTCGCGGCCGAGATCAAGGAGATCCGCGACCACGGCATCCGCGAGCGCGAACGCGCGTCGGGGCGGCGCACGGTCGTCGCGGCCGGGTTCGTCGTGCTCGTCGTGGCGAGCATCGTCGCGATCCTCGTCGCGCGCCGCTTCTCCGAGTCGCGGGCCGAGGCCGAGGAGCAGACGGCCCTCGCGCGGGCCGAGGCCGCGGCGCGGGCGGGCGAGGCGCGCGCCGCACAGGAAAGCGCGCTCGAGGCGCGCGCGCGGCGGGCGGACCTCTACGCAGCCCTCTCGTCCCACTACCTCCGGCGGAACGACGCGGTCGCCGCGCGCCTCGCGGCCGCACAGGCGCTCGCGACCTCGCCGTCGCCGGCCGGCTGGCGCGCGCTGGCCGAGGCCGAGGCGCGCTGGACGCCGACGCTTCGGGCGCTCCTCGATGCGCCGGGCGCGGGGCCGCTCGCCTTCGGGCCGGACGGGCGGCTCTTCGTCGCGGCCGGCGCCGAGGTGAAGGTGAAGGAGGGGGGTCCGGGGGGCATCGCGGCGACCTTCGCCGCCGGCGAGCCCGTGCGGCTCCTCGCGGTCTCCCCCGACGGCAGCCGCCTCGCGGTCGCGGGGAAGGTCACGCGGGTCCTCGACGCCCGGGACGGGACCGTCATCGCGGTGCTCCCCGACCCGGCGCGGACCGCGGCCGACGAGATCGCGCTCGCGAACGACGCGCTCCTGCCGACCGCGCTCGCGTTCGACGACACGGGCAAGAGGCTCTTCGTCGGGCACGAGAACGGCGCGATCCTCGACTGGAGCCTCTCGGACTGCGGCCTCTCCGGGATGCGGGAGGCGCAGGACGCGGCGGTCACCGCGCTCGCGTGGGACGGCGTCTATCTCCTCGCCGGCGAGGCGGACGGGACGCTCTCGCGGCTCGACGGCGCGCGCTTCGACCTCGCCGACAGCCGCTTCCTCGGCGCGTCCCCGGTCGTGCAGATCCTCCCGTCGGACGACGACGTCGTGCGCGCGGCCACGCTCGAGCATCGGCTCGCGGTCGCCGAGTTCGGGGCGACGGGCGCCGAAGGGTCGTTCCGCGTCCTCACGGAGTTCGAGGCGCCCGCGGGCCGCGCGAGGATGCTCGTCGTCGCGCCGGACCGGACGCGCGTCTTCTCCGCGCTGCCGGGCGGCGCGCTCGTCGCGTGGGACGCCGAGACGCGGCGCGAGGCGGGACGCCTCCTGCCGGAGGGCTCCGAGCCGACGGGCCTCGCTCTCTCGAGGGACGGATCGCTCCTCGCGGCTGCGGCCGCGGACGGCTCCGTGCGCGTGTTCGCCCTCGACATGCGCTGGCCGCCCGATGGGCCCGAGCACGCCTCCGCGTTCGCGACGTCGCCGGACGGCGCGCGCACCGTCCTCGCGCGCCCCGACCGGACGATCGAGCTCTGGGACAACAAGGGGGGCGCGCGGATCGCCCGCGTGCCGACGCGCGCGGGGCCCGCGAGCGCGGTCGCGATCGAGGGAGACCGCGTGCTCCTCGCGACCCTCGACGGGACGGTGACGCTCTGGTCGCTCGCGAAGGGCGCGCTCGCCGCGGAGACGTCGCTCAAGGTGCCCGACGGGCACGTGACCGCGATCGCATGCGGCACGGATGCGGACGAGATCCTCCTCGGCTTCCTCGACGGCACGGTCGAGCTCTGGAGCGTCCGGGGCCGCCGGCGGATCGCGGGTCTCGAGGACGAAGAGGGTCCGCCGGTGCGCGCGCTGCGCGTCGCGGAGGGCCGGATCGACGCGTGGGACGTGGCGAAGGGGCACCGGAGCTGGGACGCCCGGACGCGGGAGCGCGTGGTCCCCTCCCCCGCGGACCCCCCCACCCCCTCGCTCGCGGGACGCGCGCCGCCGCACCAGGGACCGCCGCTGCCGTGGGTGGCGCGCGACCCGACGTGGCGGCTTGTTGACTTCGAGAACCGCTACGGCAGGAAGCTCCAAGGGGCGGAAGTCGTGCCGATCCCGCTGACGGAGCACGACCCCCTTCGCCCGCGGATCGATCCCTACTCCCGCTAGCTACATGCCACGTCGTACGGTGCCAGGCTCCGATCGCCTGGCATCGGCGCGAATCCGCCCGGCAAGCGGGCAGATGAACAGTCAACTGGTGCCTGGCACCGTACGCCTGGCTATTTGTCGTTGAGCGTGATCTGCTCGGCGCGGCGGATGACCTTCGCGGAGACCTTCGCATCCGGGGCGAGGCCGTGGAGCGCGACGGCGACGTCCTCGGCGCCGCGGATCTCCCTGCCGTTCAGCTCGACGAGGATGTCGAACCGCACGAGGCCGAGCCGGTCGGCGAGCGAGTCCTTCTCGACCGCGTCGACCACGAGGCCCTTGCCGCGGAGCTCGAGCTGCGCGTCGAGGACCTGCGTCGGCATCGACGCGCGCACGCCGAGCATCCCGCCCGGGAACGCGAGCCGCTGCTCCGGGCGCATCCGCTGCGGCTGGTTGCGCCAGTGCTCGAGCCAGCGCCGCATCGCCTCGACCTCGCGGCGCGTCTCGTCCTGCCACTTCCGCATGTCGTCGTCGAAGTTCTCGAAGTTGCTGTTCCACTCGCGCCAGAACTTGTCCATGTCGAAGTCGTCGCGGCTGCCGAAGCGGAACTGGAAGCGGTTGTCGAGCTGCAGCTCCGGGTACTTCTCCTTGAGCTCCTCCATCGAGGACGCCTCGTAGGTCTTCGTCACGACCTTGCCGTCCACCGTCTCGGTGACGGTGACGACGACCTTGCCCGGCATGATCTGGAACGACGTGCTCTTCTGCTGGACGCCGGGCGCCGCGGGCTGCTCGACCCGTTCGGCCTCGGCGACCTTCTCCGCCTGCCTCGCCTCGCCGCCGATCGCGCGGAGCGCGCGTCCGGCGCGCAGGCGCACCTCGAGGTCGTCCGACTTGAGCGCCTCCTCGAGGGCGGGGACGGCCTTCTCCCCCATCTCGATGAGCTTTCTCTGTGCCTCCTCGCGGACCGCGTAGTTCTCGGAGCCGAGCTTCTTCACGAGATCCGCGGGGTCGTCGGCGCCCTGCGCCAGGACGGCCGCCGCGAGGGCCATGGGTGCCAGGAGAAAGAATGCACGCTTCATGTCTCGAAACCTCCTCGTTGCTGTGTCCATATGGAATACGCTTTCGGCCGGACGGGGCGCCAACGGCTCCGAGGCGGGAGACGAGAGCGCCGGCCCAGAGGCGCGTCGGCGCCGCAAATGCGGTTGGTTCAGCTACTTACGATCGGAGGGGGCTTCGGGGGCCGGCGGCGGGTCCCGAGTCACCGCGACAAGCCGGAAGATCTGGCGGCCTTCCCCCTCGGGGCCGAGGGTGTCCGCCTTCCGGCTCATCTTCGGCAGATCGTCGCTGCCGAGACCGGTCACGCGCGGCTTGAAGCTGAATCCGAACCTGACGCCGCTGTCCTCGATCTCCGTCAGTTGGTCGCCGGAAAGGGGTCTGCCGCCGAAGTCGCGGTAGACGATCGCGGTCTTGCCCGGCTCGGTGCCGCAGACCGGGTTCTTGGGGCCGTCCTTCTCCTTGAGCTTCTCGAAGATCACCTTCAGGCTCACGTCGTCCTTCGCCTCGGAGTGGAGGAACTCGAAGATCGAGCGCAGCTCGACTTCGCGCGCGACCTGCGCCTTCAGGACCTCATATCCCTTGTCCGCGGCAGCGGGCACCCCGGCCACCCTCAGGAGGCGGTCGCGGTAGATGCCGTAGTAGGCCTTCCGGTCCGCGGCGCTCACCTCGGCGAACTTCGCGTCGGGATAAGCCTTGAGGACGAGCGCGCGGATCCGGCCGAGCTTCTCGTCGGTGTCGACGCTCGTGTGCATCGCGTAGAGGAGCTCGATCTGGAAACGCCAGACGGGCTTTCTCGCCTCCCCCTCCTCGCCGCGGGCGAGACAGGCGACCGCGGCCAGCGCGCCGATCGCCCGCCAGCTCGGCACGGCTACCCCTCGATCTCGCCGAGCGCGCGGAGCCGCTCGTAGCGGCGCTCGACCAGCTCGTCGAGGGGGATTCTCGCGAGCTCGTCGAGGAGCGCCGACACGCGGCCGCGGAGCGTCGCGATCATCTCGTCGGGGCTCCGGTGGGCGCCGCCCACGGGCTCCGGCACGACCTCGTCCACCACGCGGAACTTCAGCAGGTCCACGCTCGTCAGCTTGAGCGCGGTCGCGGCGTCGGGCGCCCGCTCGCCGTCCTTCCAGAGGATCGCGGCGCACCCCTCGGGGCTGATCACGGAGTAGTAGGCGTACTGGAGCATGAGCACGCGGTCGCCCACGCCGATCCCGAGCGCGCCCCCGGACCCCCCCTCTCCGATCACGATGCAGATGATCGGGGTCTTCAACCTCGACATCACCATGATGTTCTCGGCGATCGCCCAGGCCTGTCCCCGCTCCTCCGCCCCCACGCCGGGATAGGCGCCCGGCGTGTTGATGAGCGTGACGATCGGCAGCCCGAACTTCTCCGCGAGCTTCATCTTGTGGAGCGCCTTCCGGTACCCCTCCGGGTGCGCGCAGCCCCAGTTGCAGGCGATGTTCTCCTTCGTCTCCTTGCCCTTCCGGTGGCCGATGAGCAGGAACCGGTGGTCGCCGATCCGCGCGAAGCCGGTCGTGATCGCCCGGTCGTCGCCGAAGCGGCGGTCGCCGTGGAGCTCCACGTACTCGTCGAGCATCCCCGCGATGTAGTCGGAGGTCTGGGGCCTGAGGGGGTGGCGGGCGATCTGGACGATGTCGTAGGGCTCGAGCCCCGCGTAGATCTCCCGGGTCATCCGCTCGAGCTTCTCCGTGAGCGGCTTCAGCTCGCCGTTCAGGTTCATCCCCGTGGACTCGGAGAGGCTCTTCAGCTCCCCGATCTTGAGCTCCAGCTCGACGATCGGGCGCTCGAAGGGGAGCCCGATGCGGGGGGCTTCCCGCACACCCTTCTTCTCGGCCATCTTCGAAAGAACGAGCGTAGCCCCGCCCCGTCGGACCCGCAAGCTCCAATGCCCGCTTGCGCCAAGGGACCCCCACTGCTAGGATCTCCCTAAGTCCATATGCAACAAAGGTTTATAAGGGAATAGGCCCTCTTTATGGAGCGCATCGAGGTCCGCGTTCGACAGGGCTTCGCCGACCCGGCGGGCGTGGCCGCGCTCCATGACCTCCGGCTCGCGGGGCTTAACGCGAGTTCGGTCCGCGTGCACCAGGTCTACTTCGTGAAGAGGCTCATGGATGCCGCGCGGGCGGCCCGGGATGTGCTCGTCGATCCGGTGCTCGAGGAGAGGGGGTCCGGGGGAGAGGGGGTCGCGGTCTCGGTCTCGAAACGGCCGGGCGTCATGGATCCCTCGGAGGCGTCGGTGCTGCGCGCGCTCCGCGCGCTCGGCGAGAGGCCGACGCGCGTCGTGACCGCGAAGACCTACTGGATCGTCGCGGACGCGTCGCCGGAGGAGATCGCGGCCGCGGTCGGCCGCTCGCTCGCGAACGCGGTCATCGAGGAGATCACGCCCGGAGAGGCGCCGGAGCCGCGCGAGGCGCTCCCTGCCACCCTCAGCCGGCCGGTCAGCGACCTTGGCCTCTCGCGTCGCGCGCAGGCCGTCCTCGAGGCGGAGAACATCGAGACGATCGGCGACCTCGTCGCCCTGTCGGAGGCGGATCTCCTCGCGCTGAAGAGCGTCTTCCCGATCTCGCTCGAGGAGGTGGCAGAGGGACTTCGCGCCGAGGGCGTTCCCGTCGAGGCGGTCGGCAATACGCTGCGCACCGTGGACCGTGCGCCGCGAGTGCCGAACGTGCCGCTTGCGGGGCTCTCCGACGACGAGCTGCTCGCCACCAGCCGCAAGTACGTCCTCGCGCTCAACCTCCACGAGATGCACGCGATCCGGGACCACTTCCGGGGCCTCGGGCGTGCGCCGCGGCTCGGCGAGCTCGAGACGATCGCGCAGACCTGGTCCGAGCACTGCAAGCACAAGACGCTCACGGGCCCGATCGACTACACCGAGGACGGGAGGACGGAGCGGATCTCGAACCTCCTCAAGGAGACGATCTTCGCATCGACGCAGGAGCTCGCCCGCGACTGGTGCGTCTCCGTCTTCAAGGACAACGCCGGGATCGTGCGGTTCGACGACGAGCACGACGTCTGCTTCAAGGTCGAGACGCACAACCACCCGAGCGCGATCGAGCCCTACGGCGGCGCCGGCACGGGGATCGGCGGCGTCATCCGCGACATCTTGGGCACCGGCCTCGGCGCGAAGCCGGTCGCGAACACCGACGTCTTCTGCTTCGGCCCGCTCGACACGAAGGAGATCCCGGACGGCGTGCTCCACCCGCTGCGCGTCATGCGCGGGGTGGTCGCGGGCGTCCGCGACTACGGCAACCGCATGGGGATCCCGACCGTCAACGGCACGGTATGCTTCGACCCGCGCTACCTCGGGAACCCGCTCGTCTACTGCGGCACCGTGGGGATCCTCCCGCGCGGGATGCACGAGAAGGCCGCGCGCCCGGGCGACCGGATCGTCGTCTTGGGCGGCCGCACCGGCCGCGACGGCATCCACGGCGCGACCTTCTCCTCCGAGACGCTCCACGACGAGTCCGACACCGTGAGCGGCGGCGCCGTGCAGATCGGCAACGCGATCGAGGAGAAGAAGGTCCTCGACGCGCTGCTGCGCGCGCGCGACAAAGGGCTCTTCACCGCGGTCACCGACTGCGGCGCGGGCGGGCTGTCGTCGGCCATCGGCGAGATGGGCGCGGAGACCGGCGCCGAGGTGTGGCTCGAGAGGGCGCCGCTCAAGTACATGGGCCTGAACCCGGTCGAGATCTGGATCTCCGAGGCCCAGGAGCGGATGGTCGTCTCGGTCCCGGCCGAGCAGCTCGACGAGCTGCTGCGTCTCTGCGCGGCGGAAGACGTCGAGGCGACGGCCATCGGCTTCTTCACCGACACGAAGCGGCTCCTCGTGAAGCACTACGAGGACGTGATCGTGGACCTCTCGATGGAGTTCCTCCACGACGGGCTCCCGAAGGTCCCGCGCCGCGCGGAGTGGACGCCCTCGCCCCCCCCGCCCCCGGAGCCCCCCCTGCCCCCCCGGGAGCGGCTCCTCGCGATCCTCTCCGACGGGAACACCTGCTCGAAGGAGTGGATCATCCGCCAGTACGACCACGAGGTGCAGGCGGGGTCCGCGGTGAAGCCGCTCGTCGGCCCCGACGGCAAGGGGCCGTCGGACGCGGCGGTCGTCGTGCCCGTGCTCGGGAAGAGGAAGGGCGTCGCGATCGGCTGCGGGATCAGCCCGAAGCTCGGCGACGAGGACCCGTACCGTATGGCCATATGGGTCGTGGACGAGGCGATCCGGAACGTGGTCGCGGTCGGCGCCGATCCGGCGCGCATCGCGCTCCTCGACAACTTCTCCTGGGGCAACTGCAACGACCCCGAGGTGCTCGGCGCGATGGTGCGCGCGGCGAAGGGCTGCCGCGACGCGGCGCTGCTTTTCGGCGCGCCGTTCATCAGCGGCAAGGACTCGCTCAACAACGAGTTCAAGGGCGGGAAGGGCACGATCCGCATCCCGCACACGCTGCTCGTCTCCGCGCTCGGGATCGTGGACGACGTGACGAAGTGCGTCACCTCCGATCTCAAGCGCGCAGGCTCGAAGCTCGTTCTGGTCGGCAGCGGGAAGCCGGACCCGCAGGTGATGCGCGACGTCGCGTCGGCGATCCGCTCCGGCCGCGTGCGCGCGTGCCACGACCTCTCGGAAGGCGGCCTCGCGGTCGCGATCGCCGAGATGGCGATCGGGGGGGGGCTCGGGGGCCGGATCCGGTTCGACGGCGACCTCTTCGAGGAGGCGCCCTCGCGGTTCCTGCTCGAGGTCTCGGAGGACGTCGGCATCGGCGCGGTGGTCGGCGAGGTGACGAAGGCGCCGCTCCTCGACTTCGGCGGCGGATTCGAGGTGACGCTCGCGGAGGCGCGCGACGCGTTCCTCGTCTGGGAGAGGCTCCTGTGACGAGGGTGCTCGTGGTGCGCGCGGCCGGCACGAACTGCGACCGGGAGACGGCGCACGCGTTCGCGGCCGTCGGCGGCAACCCCGAGACGCGGCACGTGAACGAGTTGCTCGCGGAGCCCGCGCTCCTGCGCGAGTACCGGATCCTCGTCTTCCCCGGCGGCTTCTCGTACGGCGACGACATCGCGGCGGGCCGCGTGTTCGCGACCGAGCTGCGCCAGCGCGCCGTGCCGGAGATCGAGCGGCTCGTCGCGGACGGCGGGCTCGTGCTCGGGATCTGCAACGGTTTCCAGGTGCTCGTGAAGACGGGGCTCCTGCCGGGCGGCGAGGGGCAGGTCGTCACGCTCGCGCACAACGACTCGCACCGCTACCAGGACGAGTGGGTGCCGCTGCACGTCGCGACGGACAAGTCGTTCCTCGCGAAGGGCGAGCGGTTCCTCTTCCCGATCGCGCACGCGGAGGGGAAGCTCGTGGCGAGCGACGAGACGCTCGACCGGCTGGAGGAGAACGGCCAGCTCGTGCTGCGCTACGCGAGAAACCCGAACGGGTCCCTGCGCGACGTGGCCGGCATGTGCGACCGCACCGGCCGGATCCTCGGCCTGATGCCGCATCCCGAGCGCCACCTGGAGCCCTGGCACCACCCGACCTGGACGCGCAACGGCCTCGCGGCGGAGCCGGACGGGCTCCGCTTCTTCCAGCAGGCGATCGCCGCTGTGTCCTGAGTCACCTCGGGGGGGCTTCGGGGGCCGCGAGGTCCCGGAGCCAGTCGAGCCACGGCCCGGCCCGGTCCCCGAGGTCCTTGCCGGCGATCGCCTTGAGGCCGGAGCGCGCGAGGCGCGCGATCTCCGGATCCGTGTCGCCCAGCAGGTTCGCAAGAACCGGGACCGACGACGGCAGCCGATGCTCCGCGATCGATTCCACGAGCGCCCTGCGCGCGAGGCGGTCCGCGCTCGCCTTGCTCCGGGGCCACTCCTTCAGGACGGCGGCCAGGTGATCGACGCTTCGCGGCTCGGGCGCCTTCGCAAGGCCCGATGCGGCGTGCTCCAGGACCTCGCGGTCGCGATGCGTCGCCGCCCACCGGAGCGCGCTTCGCAATTCGTCGCCTGCTCCGTGCGTCGGCCCCGCGCACCGCGACAGGAGAAAGACCGTGGTGCGCCAGCGCCGGAGCGCCTCGCCATCCTCCCGGGACAGGTCGCGAGGGCGCGGCACGGGGATGCGCTCGACCCGCGGGCATAGCTCCCGGAAGATCCGCGCGAGGAGCGGCACGCTTCCCTGCCAGCCCGTGCGTCCGGCCAGCTCGGTGAGGAGGAAGCGCTGGTCCTCGTCCTCGGCCTTCCCCGCCTCCCTCGCAACGATCGGGCCCGCGGCGTCCCCCATGTCGGCGATCGCCTTGCCTGCTGCCGAGCGGTAGGGGTGGGATGGCGACTGGAGCGCATAGGGCAAGAGCGCCCGCGTGCGCGCCTCCGGATCGAGGAGAACGAGGCACGACTCGAACGCGCGCCTCCGCGTCAGCTCCCCGGTGATCCTGTCGCGAAGCGCGCCGAGGGAGTCCGCTTCGCGCTCGGGAAGGAGGAAGTAGGGCCCCGGGTTCATCCGCTGCTCGTGCCCGTAGACACGGTTCTCCACGATCCACTTCACGCCGGAACCCCAGCCCACCGGCTCCCACCCGCCCGCGGAGGCTTCCAGGAAGAGAACGGCGGTGCCGTCGTCCACCGGAACCCCGCCCTGCTTCGGATCGCGCCACGCCGCGGCGGCGTCGGCGAACGCACGCCGGGGAAGATCCTCGAACCGCCGCACGGTCAACCTCTCCCCCACCTTGGCGTCGCCGTGATGCACGCGGAGGACCTCGACGACGCCCGGCTCGACCCGGCGCGCCTCGACGATCAGGCGCGCGTAGAGGCACACGCGCTCGAGCCCCCAGCCGGGGAGGATCTCCGCCCGGGAAACGTGCGCGAGACATGCGACGAGCACCGCCACCGCCGCCGATCGCATCGTCCCGGAGCGTACCACCGTTTCGCGCCACGCGTGGCGCGATCGGCGAGTGACACCGGGTCCCCACTACAACGGTGTGAGCTACAATCGACCTTGCGCATGCGTACCGCGATCACGACCGCCGAGGAACTCCTCAAGGCCGGGGACATCGGCCGCTGCGAGCTCGTCCGGGGGCACCTCGTCATGATGGTCCCCGCCGGAGCGGACCACGGACGGATCGCCAATGAGATGGCGTTCCGACTCACACAGTTCGTTCGATCGAGGAAACTCGGTGCCGTTTTCGCTGCGGAGACCGGGTTCATCCTCTCGCGGGATCCCGATACGGTGCGCGCCCCCGACGCGGCGTTCGTCCGCAAGGACCGCGCGGCCACGCCATCCCGGGGCTACTACCCGGGCGCGCCCGACCTCGCGGTCGAGGTGGTCTCCCCGGACGACCGGCCGGGCGAGGTCAAGGAGAAGGTCGATGAGTGGCTCGGGGCGGGGACACGGGCGGTCTGGGTGGTGGATCCGGAGACGCGCACGGTCGCCGTCCACGAGCCGGGCAGGGCCGCGCGGGTGATCGGCGAGGACGGCATCCTCCGCGGAGGCAGGGTGCTGCGCGGCTTCGAGCTGCCCGTCCGCGAGATCTTCGGGTAGATCGGAGGGCTCCACCGGACCCTGTCCCACCCCGGCGCCAGAATCGACCCCCCGTGGGATCGCTCGTGGATCGGCTCGCCCCCCTCGTCTCCGCCACCATCCGGCGGCGCGGGGAGCAGTACGCGAACGAGGGGCGGGTCCGGATCACGCGGGCGACCTCCGCGCTCGTGGAAGCGTGCGTCCAGGGCAACTCGACGTACGGCGTCAGGCTTGCCCGGCGCGACGGCAGCTGGGAGTGCTCGTGCTCCTGCGCGGCCTTCGAGGGAGAGGGCCCCTGCAAGCACCTCTGGGCCGTGATCGTCACGTGCGAGGAGGACGGGATCATGGGCGTGGGGAGCCCGCCGCCGCCGTCGCACTGGCGCCAGCGCCTCCGCAAGGTCGGAGGGGGCACGCCGCGCGAGCGCGATCCGTGGAAGGGGCTGCGCATCGAGAACCGGCGGGTGATCTACGCGCTGGACGTGCCCGGAACGCTGCGCGCCGGCCGCGCGGTCATCGAGACGTTCCGGCAGGCCCGCCGCGTCTCCGGCGACTGGGGCGCGCCGACCGCCCTCCACGGCCCCGGAAGCCTCGACTTCGCGGAGGCGGACCGCGCGCTCGTCCAGGCCATCCAGGCGAACCGGTACGGGTACGGCGACTCCCTCGCGGGCAGCCTCCGGAAGCTCTTCCCGGATCTCTGCGCGACGGGGAGGTTCTTCCTCCTCCGCGGCGACGAGATCGACGACGCGCCTCTCGCCCTCGACGACGGCCCGCCGTGGGTCTTCGGCCTCTCGTTCGACCGCGAGGCCGAGGAGCTCGTCGTCCGCGGATACCTCGCCCGCGGGGAGGAGTGCGTCCCCCTCGAGAAGCCCGTGCTCGTGTTCGAGAGCGGCTGGGTCGTCCTCGACCGCACCTTCGCGCGCCTCGACGCGCGCGACGGGGCGGACCTCCTCCACGAGCTGCGGCGCGGCGGCCCCATGCGGGTGCCGCTCGTCGAGGAGAAGGCCGCGATCGAGCGGCTCCTCTCCCTCCCCTCCCGACCCCTCCTTTTCCGGGCCCGGGGCGCCGCCGGTCCTCACGGAGCCGCCGAAGGCCCACCTCCGCCTCCTCCACGAGCCGCACGGCGATCCCGCGTGCAAGATCGAGTTCGGCTACGCGGGCACGCGCGTGCGCGCCGACGACGGGCGCTCGATCATCCCCGCGGACGGTCGCCTCGTCCGCCGCGATCCCGACGCGGAGACCGCCGCCCTGCGCGCGCTCCTCGACCGCGGCGCCGAGCTGCGCGGCGGGTTCGCGTACGTGCCCGCCCGGCGGCTGCCCCGGACCGTCCGGGCGCTCCTCGCCGAGGGCTGGCACGTCGAGGCGGACGGGAAGCCGTACCGCGCGGCCGGCTCGTTCCGCGCGAGCGTCCGCTCGGGCATCGACTGGTTCGAGCTCGAGGGCGCGATGGATTTCGACGGCCAGTCGGTGGCGCTCCCCGCGCTGCTCGAGGCCGCGCGAACGGGCACGGTACGGCTCGGCGACGGGTCCACGGGCCTTTTGCCCGAGGACTGGATCGCGCGCTGGGGGTTCCTCGAGAAGAGCGGGACGAGGTTCGCGAAGGCGCAGGGCTACTTCCTCGACGCGCTCCTCGCGGAGCGGCCCGAGGTGGACGTCGACGCGAAATTCGCCGAGCTGCGGCGAAGGATCGCCTCCTTCGACGGCGTCCGCCCGCGGGAGGAAGGGGAGGGGTTCCGGGGAACCCTCAGGCCCTACCAGCGCGAGGCGCTCGGCTGGTTCCATTTCCTGCGCGAGGCGGGGCTCGGCGGCTGCCTCGCGGACGACATGGGCCTCGGCAAGACCGTGCAGGTGCTCGCGATGCTCGCCGGACGGCGCGGTTCGAAGCCGTCGCTCGTCGTCGCACCGAAGTCCGTCGTGCCGAACTGGGTCCTCGAGGCGCGGAAGTTCGCGCCGCGGCTCCGCGTGCTCGACTACACGGGCCCCTCGCGGCGCGAGCGCGTCCCCGCGGGCTGGGATCTCGTCGTCACGAGCTACGGGACGCTCCGGCAGGACGCGGCCGAGCTCGCGGAGACGCCGTTCGACTACGCGATCCTCGACGAGGCGCAGATGATCAAGAACCCGCGCGCCGCGTGCGCGAAGGCGGCGCGGCTCCTGCGCGCGGACCACCGCCTCGCGCTCACGGGGACGCCCGTCGAGAACCACATCGGCGACCTCTGGTCGATCCTCGAGTTCCTGAACCCCGGCATGGCGCCGCGCGTCGAGGCCTTCCGGGCGTTCGGCGACGACGTGCTCCGGCGCGCGCTCCGGCCCTTCTTCCTGCGCCGCACGAAGGAGCAGGTGCTCGCGGACCTCCCCGAGAAGTCGGAGCAGGTGCTCTACTGCGACCTCGACGGGAGGCAGAGGAAGGCCTACGACGAGATCCGCGACCACTTCCGCGCGTCGCTCCTGTCGAGGGCGGATGCGGGCGGCCTCGCGCGGATGAAGATCCACGTCCTCGAGGCGCTGCTCCGGCTGCGGCAGACCGCCTGCCACCACGGCCTCGTCGACCCCGCGCGGGCCGGGGATCCGTGCGCGAAGCTCGAGACTCTCCTGCCGCTCCTCGAGGAGGTGGTCGCGGAGGGGCACAAGGCGCTCGTCTTCTCGCAGTTCACCTCCTTCCTCGCGATCCTCCGGAAGGAGCTCGACGCGAAGGGGATCCGCTACGAGTACCTCGACGGCGGGACGCGCCGCCGCGAGGAGGTCGTCGGCCGGTTCCAGTCCGCGCCCGCGGGGGAGTGCCCGCTCTTCCTCATCAGCCTGAAGGCCGGCGGCTTCGGCTTGAACCTCACGGCCGCGGACTACGTCTTCCTGCTCGACCCGTGGTGGAACCCCGCCGTCGAGACGCAGGCGATCGACCGCACGCACCGGATCGGCCAGACGCGCAAGGTGATGGCCTACCGGATCATCGGGAAGGACACCGTGGAGGAGCGCGTGCTCGAGCTCCAGGCGAAGAAGCGCGCGCTCGCGGAGGCCGTGCTCGCGGCGGACGAGTCGATCCTCGAGAGCCTCACGCGCGAGGACCTCGAGCTGCTCCTGTCGTAGGAGTGCGCGCGCTCACCGCCGCGCGAGCGGTTCCAGGAAACCGACCGTCGCGGCCGCCCGCTGCATCCGATCCGCTTCTCGCCACCCGCTGGCGCGATTGGCGCGATTGGCGCGTGACACCTGGTCCCGACGGAAAGGACATGAGCTACAATCGCAATCCGGGTTGTGCATGCGCTCCGCGATCAGGACCGCCGAGGATTTGCTCAGGGCCGGCGACATCGGCCGATGCGAGCTCGTCCGGGGGAACCTCGTCATGATGGTCCCCACGGGCGGCGAGCACGGCGATATCGCGTACGAGATCGGCTTCCGCCTGGGCGAGCACGTAAGGCCCAGAAGGCTCGGCAAGATCCTCGCCGCGGAAACCGGATTCCTCATTGCGCGCGAGCCTGACACCGTTCGTGCGCCGGACGTGGCATTCCTGCGGGCGGGGCGCGTCGCCATCTCCCCGGGCTACGTCGAGGGCGCCCCGGATCTGGCGGTCGAGGTCCTCTCCCCCGACGACCGGCGGGGATACGTCCGCGAGAAGGTCAAGGAGTGGCTTGAAGCGGGGACTCGCCTGGTCTGGGTGGTCGATCCGCGCACACGCACGGTCGCGGTCCATGAGCCCGGCAGGAAGACACGGGTCCTTCGCGAGGCCAATGTCCTTCGGGGCGGCGACGTGCTGCCCGGCTTCGAGTTGGCGGTGCGCGACATCTTCCCGCCCCCGCAGGCGTAGGCCGCCGCGCGATCCGTCCGGCGGCCCCGGGCGGCTCCGCGCTCCTCGGCGGCTCTCCGGCCTGCGTGGCCGGTGGCCCCCCTGCGACTCCGCAGCTGCGGCTCACGCGCCCGTGTAGGGCTCGTGCAGCTTCACCGGCGGGCCCTTCACCCTGCGCAGCTTCAGGTTGAGCATCTCGACGAACACCGAGAATGCCATCGCGAAATAGACGTAGCCCTTCGGGATGTGGAGGTCAAACCCCTCGGCGATGAGCGTCGTGCCGATGAGAAGCAGGAAGGAGAGCGCGAGCATCTTGACCGTCGGGTGGCGCTGCACGAACGCGCTGATCGGCCCCGCCGACACGAGCATGATGCCGACGGAGAGCACGACCGCCGCGACCATCACCCCGAGGTGGCGCGCCATCCCGACGGCCGTGATCACGGAGTCGAGCGAGAAGACGATGTCCAGGAGGAGGATCTGCACGATCGCGCCCCGGAACGAGGGGACGACGCGCGCCTCCGCGGCGCCCTCGCCGCCCTCGAGCTTCTGGTGGATCTCGTGCGTGGCCTTCGCGAGCAGGAAGAGCCCGCCGCCGATCATGATCAGGTCGCGACCGGAGATCTCCTGCCCGAGCGCGCGGAAGAGCGGCGCGGTGAG
>WYBS01000190.1 GCA_011525755.1 Planctomycetaceae bacterium | reverse complement strand
TCGGCGACTACGTCGTCTGGGACGAGGCCACGAACGGGCTCAAGGCGGTCACCCGCGACGACATCGGCGGGCGCATGGCGAAGAAGGGCATCGTGCCCGCGCTCGACAAGGAGCTCACGGTCACGACGCTCGAGGGGCGGAAGGTCGAGGTGGCGACGCTCTGGTCGCTCTACCAGGTCCACCTGAAGGACTACGACCTCGACACGGTCTGCGAGATCACGCAGGCGCCGCGCGAGCTGATCGAGCGGCTCGCGAACGACCTCGCGACGATGAAGCCCGCCTCGATCCACCAGGGCGAGGGCATCAACCACTGGTTCCACGCGACCGAGATGAACCGCGCCGTCTACCTGCCGCTCATGCTCACGGGCAACGTCGGCAAGCCCGGCGCCGGCTCGCACACGTGGGCGGGGAACTACAAGGCGGCGCTCTTCCAGGGCTCGCCGTGGACCGGCCCCGGCTTCAAGGGGTGGGTTGCGGAGGACCCGTTCGCGCCCCTGCTCGACCCGAACGCCCCCGGCGGGAAGGTGGCGGTGCGCGCGACGACGAAGGACGAGGAGCCCGCCTACTGGGACCACGGCGACCTCCCGCTCGTCGTCACGACGCCCAAGTTCGGGCGCAAGAACTTCACGGGCAAGACGCACATGCCGACGCCCACGAAGTCGCTCGTCTTCACGAACGTCAACCTGATCAACAACTCGAAGTGGGCGTACGGCGTCATCAAGAACGTCAACCCCAAGGTCGAGATGATCGTCTCGGTCGACATCCAGATGACCGCATCGGTCGAGTACAGCGACATCGCGCTGCCGGCCAACTCCTGGGTGGAGTTCGAGGGACCCGAGGTCACGGCCTCGTGCTCCAACCCGTTCCTCCAGGTCTGGAAGGGCGGCATCCCGCCGGTCTTCGACTCCAAGGACGACCTCGCGATCATCGCGGGCATCGCGAGGAAGGTCGGCGAGGTCACGAACGACCCGCGCTACCTCGACTACTTCAAGTTCGAGTTCGAGGGGAGGCGCGAGGTGTACATCCAGCGGCTCCTCGACACGTCCACGACCACGGCGGGCTACACCTACAAGGACATCATGGCGGGCAAGTACGGCCCGCCGGGCGCGGCGCTCATGCTCTTCCGCACCTACCCGCGGGTGCCCTTCTGGGAGCAGGTGCACGAGGACGAGCCGTTCTTCACCGACACGGGCCGCATGCACGCCTACACCGACGTGCCCGAGGCGATCGAGTACGGCGAGAACTTCATCGTCCACCGCGAGGGGCCGGAGGCGACGCCCTACCTCCCGAACGTGATCGTCTCGACGAATCCGCTCGTGCGGCCCGAGGACTACGGCATCCCGCCCGACGCCGAGCGCTGGGACGACCGCACCGTAAGGAACATCAAGATGGGCTGGGGCGACGTGAAGCGGACCCGCAACTTCCTGTGGGAGAAGGGCTTCCGCTTCTACCTGCTGACGCCGAAGACGCGCCACCGCGTGCACAGCCAGTGGTCGAACGTCGACTGGCACCTGCTCTACGACTCGAACTTCGGGGACCCCTGGCGCGTGGACAAGCGCTCGCCCGGCATCGGCGAGCACCAGATCCACATCAATCCGGAGGCGGCGCGCGCGCTCGGGATCGAGGACGGCGACTACGTCTACGTCGACGCGAACCCGGCCGACCGCCCCTACCTGAACGCGAAGCCGAGCGACCCCTTCTACAAGGTCGCGCGGTGCATGGTGCGCGTGAAGTACAACTCCGCGTACCCCTACAACATCGTGATGATGAAGCACGCGCCCTTCATCGCGACGGAGAAGAGCGTGAAGGCGCACGAGACGCGGCCGGACGGCCGCGCGCTCTCCGAGGGCACCGGCTACCAGGCGAACTTCCGCTACGGCAGCCAGCAGTCCGTGACCCGCAACTGGCACATGCCGATGCACCAGACCGACACGCTCTTCCACAAGAAGAAGGCGGCCGTCGGGTTCCTCTTCGGCGGCGAGGCGGACAACCACGCGATCAACACCGTCCCGAAGGAGACGCTCGTGCGGGTCACGAAGGCCGAGGACGGCGGCCTCGACGGCATCGGCAAGTGGCAGCTGGTCGAGACCGGCTTCACCCCCTCGCACGAGAGCGAGGCGATGAAGAAGTACCTCGAGGGCAAGCTCACCCGGAAGGAGGAGCTGTAGCATGCCGCACGGCGATCCGGATCCGACCGATCCCCTCACGCTTACCGGGGTGGAGGTGCCCGCGGAGGAGGGGGACGTCGTCGCCATGGCGCGGGGATTCGCGGAGGAGTTCGCGGCGTCCGGCTGGGACGAGCCGCGGCTGCTCGCGATGTTCCAGCAGCCCTTCTACCTCGGCCCGCGCCTCGCGTACGAGACGCTCGGCGAAGCGCGCATCCGGGAGATCGTCGCCGAGGCCGTCCGCCCGTGGCGCGCGCTCCAGGAGGCGCGCTCGAAGCAGGAGTCGCAACGGAGGAACGCCCATGCCTAAGGTCAGGAACTGGCAGATCAACCGCGAGATGGACTACCCCTACGAGGCGGCGTTCCCGGAGCGGCAGTTCGCCTTCGTCATCAACACCAACCGATGCATCGGCTGCCAGACGTGCACGATGGCATGCAAGTCCACGTGGACGTTCTCGAAGGGCCAGGAGCACATGTGGTGGACGAACGTCGAGACGAAGCCCTACGGCGGCTATCCGGCGTTCTGGGACGCGAAGCTCCTGAAGCTGCTGGACGAGCGCAACCCGGACAAGCAGGTCTGGGAGGAGAAGACCTTCCGCGGGCAGACGATCTTCGAGGGCGCGCCCCCGCACGGCTCGCGCGTGATGGGGTACCTGCCGACCGATCAGGACTGGGCGACGCCGAACCTCTACGAGGACAACGCCGTCGGTCCCAAGGGCGAGGTCGACAAGCTCCACGAGACCGGCGAGCAGCTGCCGGTCCACAAGACATGGTTCTTCTACCTCGCGCGCCTCTGCAACCACTGCTCCTACCCCGCCTGCCTCGCGGCGTGCCCGCGGCAGGCGATCTACAAGCGGCCGGAGGACGGGATCGTCCTCATCGACCAGAGCCGCTGCCGCGGCTACCGCAAGTGCGTCGAGGCGTGCCCCTACAAGAAGTCGCTCTACCGCCCGACGACGCGCGTCTCGGAGAAGTGCATCGCCTGCTACCCGCGCGTGGAGGGCAAGGACCCGGAGACGGGCGGCCAGCGGATGGAGACGCGCTGCATGGCCGCGTGCATCGGCCAGGTGCGCATGCAGGGGCTCGTGAAGATGACGAAGGAGGGCGACTGGGCCGAGGAGCGCCAGCACCCGCTCTACTACCTGGTCAAGGTCGCGAAGATCGCGCTGCCGCTCTACCCGCAGTTCGGCACCGAGCCCAACGGCTACTACATCCCGCCGCGCTGGGTTCCGAGGGACTACCTCTTCCAGATGTTCGGGCCGGGCGTCGAGGAGGCGATCGAGCGCTACCGGGTCCCGGATCGCGAGCTCGTCGCCGTACTCCAGCTCTTCCGTCGCTCGAACCGGATCATCTACCGCTACGAGATCGAGGAGGGGCCGAAGGTCTACGAGAGCGAGTTCCACGGCAAGCCCTTCACGCTCTACGACGACACGGTGATCGCGTTCGGCGAGAAGGGCGAGGAGCTCTTCCGCACGAAGGTGGAGGAGCCGTTCCTCACGCGGCCGGACAAGCACATCAACTGGGTCTAGGCGGGGACACGGGGCGAGAGAGGCAAGGGGTCGGCGACAAGACGCGGAAGAAGACACACTGGCAGGACCGGACGACGAGGTGAACATGGAACGCGTGGAGGAGAGTCTCTCGAGGACGGCGCTCTGGGGGGCGCTCGCGGAGGCGTTCCGGAGACCCGACGAGGAGAGCAGCGAGCTCCTCGACGAGCTGCCCGGCGCCGCGAAGGCGCTCGGCCTCGATGCGCGCGACCTCGCGGCGGCGCCGCGCGACATGGCGGGGCGCTGCGCCGCCTACGACGCGATCTTCGGCCATGTGGTGCGCGGCCCCTGCCCCGCCTACGAGGGCGAGTACGGCGAGCCGAAGGGCCACCGCTTCGCGCACGAGATCGGCGACGTGACGGGGTTCTACAACGCGTTCGGGCTCGGCCCCTCGCGCGGCCACCCGGAGCGGCCCGACCACATCTCGGTCGAGTGCGAGTTCATGGCCTTCCTCGCGCTCAAGGAGGCGTGCGCGCTCGACGCGCACGGGGCGGAGAAGGCGGATCTCTGCCGCGACGCGTCGCGGAAGTTCCTCGAGGAGCACCTCGGGCGCTTCGGCCGTGCGCTCGCCGCCCGGGTCCGTCGCCGCGCGAAGGCGCCCTTCTACGCGGCTGCCGCGCGCCTCCTCGACGCGGCGATCGTCTCGGACGCGTCGCGGCTCGGCGCGGTGGCGGGCCCCGAGGACCTCCCGCTCCGCGAGGACGCGGGCACGACGGACGACGCATGCGTGCGCTGCGGCGCGCTGCCGGAGACCCCGCGGTGACCGCCCCCGGCCCCCCCCTGCCTCGGCTCGAGCTCGATCCCCAGCTCGTCGAGGAGGCCGTCCATCTCCTCGCGAGCGCGGACGAGCGGCGGTGGGCGGTCTACCGCCGCCGCATCGATCCCCTGTACGACCGCCCCGACCGCGACGCGGCGATCGCGGCGGCGCTCCTCTCCCTCTTCCGCGAGTGGGGCGTGGAGCGTGCCATCGCGGAGGCGGTGCACGGCCTCGACGTCCCGCGCGCACTCGTGGCGCGGTCGCACCGGCCCGGGGACGAGGGCGCGGACCTGCTCGTGGGGGAGGGCCGGGCGGTGCTCCTGCGGCTCCCGGCGAGCGCGTTCCTCGACATCGCGACGCTCGCGCGCTTCCTGCGCCACGAGATGAGGCACGTGCGGGACATGCTCGACCCGGACTTCGCGTACGAGCGCGACCTCGGCGCGTCGGGGCGCACGCGCGCGGAGCAGGAGCTCGTGCGGAGCCGGTACTTCGTGCTCTGGAACCTCGCGATCGACCGGGTCGAGGCGCCGCCGGTGGGCGCGGCGACGCGACGCGCTCAGCTCGACCGCGCGTTCGCGGCGCTCTCGGAGGAGCAGCGGTCGCGGATCGCGGCGCGGTTCGAGGACCCGTCCGCGAGGAAGCACCCGACGCTGCTCGCGGCGGCACGCGACCCGTGGGCGTTCCTCGGCGAGCCGCGGAAGGGCCCGGTGGGGGGCCAGCCGTGCCCCTTGTGCGGGTTCCCGACGTACGACTGGGACCCGGCGCCGCCCGTGGACGCGATCCGCGCCGACTTCCCGGACTGGGACATCACGCGCGGCGCGTGCCGGCAGTGCGGCGACATCTACCGCGCAGCCCTCGCCGGCTGACGTCCCGGCTCGCCGCGACAGGAGGGGGCTCCGGGGGCCGGGCGGCCCCGGGGCGATGCCCGGGCTCATGAGCCCGCCGCAGGCATCCCCCCGGGATCCCGGAGGCCGGAAGGCCTACTGCTGGTCCGGGACGAACGGGCCGGGGAAGCTCCCGTCCCCCCGGTTGTCGCCGAGGTTGCGGGCGATCTCGTTCGCTTCCGCCGCGCCTTCCGAGAGATCGAGCTGGATCGTCGTGCCCCGAAGGTCGTTGAACCCGACGGCGTTGTCCGTGACGACGGTGTCCTCGCCGTCGTGGTGCCCCGGAACGCCCGAGTCCGTGATCTCGATCGCGACGACGTCGACGACCTCCGGTGTGTCGCTCTCGAGCGCGATGTCGTTGTGGACGATCTGGTTGCCCGAGATGGACGCGGCGCCGGGCGCGCCCCACCGGAAATCGGCGTAGAGGACGATGCCCGTCCCGTTGTATCCGCCGCCGTCGCCGGGATGCACGTGGAGCGTTCCCGAGATCCGGTTGTAGGCGATGAGGCTGCCGTCGGCGGCGGCGCCGGTACGCTCGCCCACGATGATGCCGATGCCCCCGCCGTTCACCGTGCGCAGGTCGACGATCTCGTTGTGCGTGATCGTCCAGTCATCGCCGCCCCAGTTCGTGATGCCCTGGATCGGCGCGTCGAGCCTGCATGAGGTAACGGTCACGTCGTCCGTGTCCTTGCTGAAGACGGGGAACGCAAGGCCCTCGAAGCGGAAGCCGGTGATGACGGCGCCGTCCCCGCCTCCGAGGAACAGGAAGCCCGCCTTGAGGTCTCCGCCGAGCGGGTGATTGGGATAGTAGACCGGGCCGTCGTTGATGACCACGAGCCCCGCCGCACGGATCGTGACGCCCTTCGTGACCTTGGCGCCCGCGTGGGTTCCCGCCGCCACGAGGATCGTGTCGCCCTCCTGGACCGCCGCATCGTCGATCGCCGCCTGGATCGTCGCGAAGTCCCCCGGGACGCTCCAGGTCTCCTTGGCCTCCGCGACCGCCGCCGTGAGGGCCACGACCAGCATCGTGGCGCAACCGAATTCCGCTCTCGACCGCATGTCTGACTCCTTCACTGTCTGGTTGGGGAGCGTGCTCCGCATACCCGGCGGAATCTCGCTTCCTTTGGGAGGCCAAGTGTATGCCTTCATTGTTGCAACTGCAAGCCCCGGGTCACCGACGGCACGCATCGCTTGTGCCGCACGTTCGCGCAACGGTCAGCGCGCGATGTGCGGCGCTCGACACCCCCGCGCGACTCTCGGCGCTCTTCGTGCCGGGCTGGGGATGGAGGGGGGGCGCGGGGGGCAGCGGGCCCCCGCGCCGCAGGTCCACGCGGGCCTGCCACCCTACGGCGCCGCGAAGCGCTTCACCCAGTTTCCCGTGCCGCTCTCGACGAGGACGTGGTACTCCCAGTCGCCCCAGAGCGCCCAGTCCGGGTTGCCCGTGTAGCGCGGGTCGGTCTTGTGCACCATGAGATACAGGTACGTGCCCGGATCGTAGCCGACGCAGTTGATGGCGTTGATGATCCAGCCGCTGTCCATGTAGGGATCGTTGCCGAAGTCGCCGCGGTACTGCACCTGGTAGGTGCACACCGTCAGCGTCGCCGCGTCGAGGTCCTCGATCGAATCGACGGTGGAGTAGATCCGGCCATCGCCGAGATCCCAGTAGTAGTCTCCGTTCTCGTCGTACGCGTAGACCGACTCGTACTTCCCGTTGACGATCTTCCCCGCATCCGGGTAGCCGTTGTTGTCCCCGTCATGACGCCCGTCGTGGCCCGGCACGAGCGTTCCCGCAGCGACCGCGCCCGCCGCGATCATAACCAATGACACCGCCAACACAACCAGCAAGCCCTGTCTCATGACTGTCCTCCGTGGCGCCCATACCCGGCGCTGATCCGTGGAGGTTCTCACCGACGGGGATGCACGGTCAAGGTCCCTTCCCCGGATCGCGGGCGAGCCCGGGTGTGCTTTGTCGTTCAGGATGGACGGAGTCGCGCACCCTCTCGACGGAGCCGGCCCCGGGCCGAATTCCGGCTTCCGGCCGGGATGCGCGCCGGGGCGAGCATCCCGTCCCGGACGGGTGGCCGGGCGCACTGGAATGAGGCATCTTGCCGATGGAGCGGCCCCGGGGACGGGCTAGGGTTGTTCCGCAGAGAAGAATTCACGCCTCCTTGGTCTGCGCAACAGGGCAGCGTGAAGGGTCAGCAAGTGGAGTGAAGAGAGGCCGATCCGGCCAGGGAGGATTCCATGGAGGCCAAGTGTCTCCTCATGCTGGAGACCGACGCTGCCACCCGCAGGTCGATCTCCGAGGCGGCCCGGGACGAGGGCTACCGAAGCGAGGCTGCGGAGACGGAGGAGGCGTTCCGCCGCTCCTACGTGTTCGGGAACCCCGCGCTGATCGTCGTCGACATGGACCACGAGGACGATGTGGCGTCGGATGTGCTCCGCTTCCTCGCGGAGCAGGCGTGTCCCCTGCCCGTCGTGCTCGTGACGAGCTTCGACGCGACGGTGCTCGATGCGATCGGCCACCTCGCGCGGCTTCGCGGCCTTCGCATCGTCGGCGTCGTCGACAAGGCCGAGGCGCCAGCGCACGTGCGGCGCCTCGTGCGGTCGGTGGCATCCTGCGCGGCGGGCGACCTGCGGGATGAGATGCGGAGAGCGCTGCGGCGGGGGGAGATCGTGCCCCGCTACCAGCCGATCCTCGACCTGCGCACTTCCACGGTGATCGGCGTGGAGGCGCTCATGCGCTGGGACCACGGGCTTCTCGGTCTCCTCCCCGCCGGCGACTTCGCCCGCGCCGCGGAGGACGCGGGCGTGTTCGACGAGCT
Source organism: Planctomycetaceae bacterium (assembly GCA_011525755.1). Lineage (GTDB taxonomy): Bacteria > Planctomycetota > PLA2 > PLA2 > PLA2 > PLA2. The sequence continues at coordinate 51,714 of WYBS01000190.1, read as the reverse complement.
CGGATGGCACGTGATCGAGCGGGCGCTCGCCGAGTTCTTCGCGCCGGCGCACCGCGCGTGGTCGGCGTTCCTGTCGGTGAACGCGTCGCCCCGGCAGCTCGCCGAGCGGGGGTTCGCGGACCGCCTGCTCCGGGCGATCCGATCGGCCGGAGGCACGCCGCGGCGCGTCACGCTCGAGGTGACGGAGAGCAGCAGCATGGAGCACCCCGCGCGCGCGCTGGCCCTCTTCGGGCGGCTGCGCTCCGCCGGCGTGCGGCTCGCGCTCGACGACTTCGGCAAGGGGTACTCGTCGTTCTCGCTGCTCCAGCGGATGCCGTTCGACATCCTGAAGCTCGACCAGGAGTTCGTGCGTCGGGCGCCGACCTCGCGCGACACCCGCGTCATCCTCTCGACGCTCGTCGGCCTCGGAAGGAGCCTCGGGCTGGCCGTCATCGCCGAGGGGATCGAGTCGTCGGCCTGCCTCGACATCGCGCGGAAGTTCGGCGTGACGCTGGGCCAGGGGTTCTACCTCGGTGAGCCGGTGGCGTGCGACCTGCTGCCGTGCCTGCTCGAAGGGGCTCATGGCGCCCCCGCTTGATCGCGCGCGGCCGGGGCCCCTCGCGCGGGGCGGCCTCGCTCTCTCGCGCGGCAGTGCTACGATGCGTGCGCGTGCGCAGGCTCGTCGCCCCCGCGGTGCTCGTCGTTGCCGCGCTGGTCCTCGGGTACCTCGCGCGCGGCGGCGGCGACCGCGCGGCTCCGCGCGCCGCCACCGACTCGAGGCTCGCACGCGACCTCGAGGTCCGCGTCGTCGAGCTGGAGCGGCGCATGGACTTCCTCGAGGCGCAGCGGGCGACGCCTTTGCCGGGCACGGGCGGCCCCGCCCCGGCGAACGCGCCTGCCCCTGCGCCGGCGGCCGACAGGCGCGCGCCGGCGACGCCCGGGGAACGGGATCAGGAGCGGGACGCCCTCCGGCGGGACTACGTGCAGCGCTTCCGGGATGCCCCGACCCCGGAACGGCGCCTCCTCGTGCTCCGGGAAGCGGCCGGGCGGCTCAAGAAGGACGCCGGCGCCGACACGGTCCGGGGCTTCCTCGAGGAGATCCTGCGCAGCGTCGATGCGGCGTCGGAGGAGGGCATCGAGGCCGCCTTCCTGCTCAGCTACGAGGCGCGCGGCGACGGGGACTACGCGGCGTCGGACGAGCTGATCCGCGGCGTGGAGCGCATCGTGCCGCGCGACAGCGCGGCCTACGCGCAGACGCAGTTCCAGCTCGCCTGGAACCGCAAGTTCGCGGGCGACGACGCGGCGGCGGAGGATCTCTTCCGCCGCGCCGCGGGCGTCCGCGACGTGAACGCCACCACGAAAGTGGCGGCCTACTACGCGATCGCCTCCCTCCGCGGGGACTCCGGCGACGCCGCCGGGGCGAGGCAGCACCTGGACCTGGTCATGGAGGAGGGGCGGAAGAACCCCGCCGACATGGGGGTCGCCTACTACGTGGGCCTCGCGAAGACGCTCCTCGCCGCGCTGCCCGAGTAGGCTCCTCCCCCGCGCCCCCTCCCTGCAGCCGGCGCTGATAGGATGCCGCCGCTCCCGATGAAGCCCTTGAAATCCGATCCTCGCCGGCCGCCGGCGCCGGGGCGATGAGCCGGCGCGGGAGGGGTGTTCGCGCCGACCGCCGCGAGCGGGAGGAGGCGCGGGAGGCGATCGAGCGCGAGTATCGCGACATCCTCGAGCCCGACGACTCCCTCGCTCCGCTCGTCACGGGCGAGGAGGCGGCGCGCGAGCCCTTGCACCGCTGGCTGCCGTACCGGCAGAAGTTCTCGCCCGGCCTCGTCCGCCGCTTCCTCAAGGAAGCGAAGGGGCCGGTCCTCGATCCCTTCGGGGGTTCCGGCACGACCGCGATCGCCGCCGCGCAGGCGGGCGTGCGCGCCGTCTCGGTCGAGGCGGTGCCCGTCCTCGCCTTCCTCACGCGCGCGCGCTTCGAGCCGTCGCCCCGCGCCGACGCGCTCTTCGTCGCGGCGGGCGCCGATCCGCAGTGGCTCCTTGCCGACCGCGCGAGGCCGCTCCCCCGTCTCGGCAGCGCGATCGTCGGCGATGCGCGGCGACTCCCCTTCGCCGACGGCGTCTTCGGCGGGATCGTGACGTCGCCGCCCTATCTCTCGCGGTACGACTACGTCGGCCAGGCGGCGCCGCTCTCGAGGCTCTTCGACCCCGAGCGGGCCGCGCGGCGGGACGCGCAGGTGAGGGCCGCCGTCGGCCGCCGCACGAGGAGGAGCGAGGAACCGCGCCCCGAAGCCGCCGAGGAGGCGGCCCGGGAACTGGATGCGAAGGGGGCCCGGGGGAACGCGGCGCTCGTGCGCGCCTACTTCACGGACCTCGACGCCTTCCTCGCGGAGGCGCGTCGCGTGCTGCGCAAGGGCGCGCCGCTGTGGCTCGTCCTCGGGGCCGCCGACCTCGACCGGGAGTACGTCCCGGCGGACCTCATCGCCGCCGAGCAGGCGAAGCGCAGGGGCTTCGCCCTCGAGGGCATCGCCGTGGCCCGCCACCTCCGCGAGGCCCGGAGGAAGCTCGGCGCGCTCCGCGTCTCGCCGCGCGAGTCGGTCCTCTGCCTTCGCGCGTGACCGCAGCACCCACGGGAGCCCCCTCGCCTGGGGGGGCGGAGGCGCGACGCCCTACCCGCCGGTCGTCGGGCCGCCGCCCCTGGATCCGCCGCCCGTGGCGGGGCCGTGGCCGCCGGAGCTCTCGGCGGGGGTGCCGCGCGCAGAGGGGTCGCCCTTCGCCACAGGCCGCCACACGAGCCGGAAGGTGTGGACCGAGTTGCGCCGCACCATCTCGCCGAAGGGCGTGCCGCGGTAGGTCTCGAGCATCCGGCGGCGATCGGCCAAGAGCCTTGCCGCGGCGCCGGGATCCCACGGCGCGTCCTCCACCCGCTCCCCGGCGATGCACCACCCCGGTTCGAGGCCCGGGACGAGGCCGGGATCGCGCCACGCGTCGGGCCCAAGGGGGCGCGCCGCGGCCAGTGCCTCGGCGAGCTGGAAGCGGTGCACGAGGAGCGTGTGGCGGAAGAGATCGGCGTCCGCGCGGTAGCGGCGGTCCACCGCATCCGCCGAGGACCCCGTGCGGAGCAGCGCCCGCTCCAGATCGCCGACGGCGCCGTCGATGGCTTCGATCGTTTCCGGGACGACGTCGAGGAAGTGCTCGTAGTCGTCGCGGTCATCCCAGTGCTCCGGCACGAACCCGCCCGGCGCCGTCTCCGCCATCTCCGCGGGCCTTCGTCCACGGGCCCCGAGGGGCGGCGTGACCGACGCGACGCGCACGCGGTCGCTCGCGACGCGGTGCCACGCCCGCATGAGGGCCGCGGCCAGAGGCCGCGACTCCACGAGGATCGACCGCCGGTCGCGCAGGTCCGGCGCGAAGAGGTTGCATCGCGCATAGTCGTAGGTCACGTCGCTCCTGCCCTCGGGATTCCAGGACCAGAGCACGTAGCGTCCACGGGTCTCGGCGGCCGCCCGCATGAGCCCGTACGGCCCGAATCCCGACGGAAGCGGGAAGTGGTAGCGGTGCACGGCATCCTCCTGCACGGAGCGCAGCCGCTCGCGCAGGTCCTCCTCCCCCCCGCGCGCCCCCCCGCCTCCTCCCGCGCGACGCTCGCCGGTCCGCGCCCCGCCTCCCGCCCACGCCGGCGGGGGCCGCCGCTCCGCGGGGAAGACGGTCTGCCACCGCAGGGCGTAGCGGAACGGCTGGTGGGGGTACGCGGTGTCGCCGCCGTGCCACGGCGCGTCCCCTTCCTCGAAGGGGCTCCGCGAGATGCCCTCGTCGTAGAGCCGGATCCGTCCGCGGGCGTCGGGCGTGCCCCGGTGCGGCGGGAAGAATCCGTCGTTCCACCCGCGGCCGAACGCCGCCTCGCTGCCCACGACGCCGAGGACCACGCGCCTCCGGCGCAGATCCTCGATGAACCCCTCCAAGGTCTCGTCGTCCTCGAAGTGCCAGTCGGCGAGGTACACCGCGGCGCCGTCGGAGAATCCCTTGAGCGAACGGCGCAGCGCCGGGATCGTGCCGCCGACGTCGGAAGGCATCGAGAAGACCATGCCGCCCGGCGCCTCGCCGAGGCGGACGAGGCGGCAGGGCGCGCCGAGACCTGCGGCGGCGGCGCGGATCTCCGCCTCGCGGCGTGCGGTGTAGGGCGTCACGTCGACCACGACGAGGATCTCGCGGGCGGACCCGGCCGCGATCTTCATGGCGCGCGCGAGGTCGGTCTGGCCGCGCACGACGGTCGCGGACGCAGTGGGGGGCCCGGGGGCGGCGAGCAGGAGGGCGACGAGGATCGTTTGCATGGTCAACCGGCGGTTGCCGGCGGGGCCCGGCGCGTTTCCTGCGCCGCCCGGAAACAATGGCGTCCAGGCAGGCAACCCGAGGCGATGGACCAGGCGGATCTGTGGCGCGAGTGGCGTCGAGAGCGGGCCGCGCGCGCCTTCGAGGCGCTCGTGCGTCCCGAGCTGGCCCACGCGCTGGCGCTGGCCCGGCGGATGGGCGCCGACGCGGGCGAGGCGGAGGACGCGCTGCAGGAATCCCTCGTCCAGCTCGCCCGCGAGAAGACCGACGACCCGGTCCGCGTCGGGCTCCGGGCGTGGCTCTGCCGGCGCGTCGTGCTGCGCGTGAAGATGCAGGCGCGCGCGGGCTCGCGGCGACGGCGCCACGAGGCCGCCGCGGCGCGGCCCGGCCGCGCGACCCACGTGGCCGACGTCGAGGCGCGGGACGAGGTGGAGGCGGCCCTCGGCCGGCTCGACGAGGACGAGCGCCGTGCCGTCGTCCTGCGCTTCCTGCACGACCTCGACTACCGGGAGATGGCCTACGTCCTCGCCGCCACGGAGAACGCGTGCCGGATCCGCGTGCACAAGGCGCTGAAGAAGCTGCGGGGGCTCCTCGGCGTGAATGCGCCCGCGCTCCTCGCGGCCCTCGGCCTGCCCGCGGCGAAGGCCGACGCGGCGATCGTCGCGGGCGCCCTCGCCGCGGCGAAGCCCACCGCGGGCCTCGCCGCCAAGGGCGCCCTCGCCGCGGCGCTCGCGCTCGCCGTGACCGCGACGATCTGCCTCGCGCCCGCCGCGCCGCCGCCGCCCGCGCCGCCGCCCGCAGTGGTCGCTGCAGCCGCCCCGCCCGCCGCGGTCCCCCTCCCGCCCCCGCGCCCCCCGGAGCCTCCCCCTGCGCCGACGGGGATCGACCTCCTTGCGCGCCACCTCGACGGGCGCGAGGACCTGTCCGCGCGTCTCTGGGACTTCGACGATCTCGCGGCGATCGTGCGGCCCGCCGAGGGGCCCGTGCACCGGATCGAGGCGAAGGGAGCGGTGAGGGCGGTGCGGCCGGAGGAGCTCGACGTCCCGGTCGTGGAGTTCGGGCCGGGCACGTTCGTGCTGCCGCGCGCGGGGTGGGAGCGCGAGTCGCTCGTGCTCCGCGGCGCGGGCCCGGACGCCACCGTGCTCGTGGGCGGCCCGATCCTCCTCGATGGCTCGATCGGCCATCTGCACATCCGCGACCTGACGTGGGACGGGGCGGCGCTCGACGTGCGAGGGGCCGTCGCGGCCGTGCTGGAGCGGGTGCGGCTGCGGGGCTGGACGATCACGGCGGGTTACGGCGCGCCGCTCGGCGCGACGGGCCGCGCGCTCCTGCTGCTCAGGGACTGCGCGCTCGTCGGAGGCTTCAAGCGCAACGCGGGCGGGTGCGCGCTCAACGTCCGCGGCGGCGTGGTCGCGCTCTTCGACCGGTGCCGCCTGAGCGACCTCGACGAGCCGGCGCGCGCGGAGCAGCGGGCGCATCCGAGGAGCCTCGTGCACTTCCGGCGCTGCGTGCTCTCGGGCTGCGGCCCGCCGCGGCGCGTCGCGACGGCCTCCCGGGAGTGTGTCGAGGCGCGGGCCACGCCGCGGGCGCGGCTTTCGGACCTGCGCGCCGTGGCCGAGGCCTTCGAGCTCGCCGGGGAGCGCGTCGCGGGGGTCGATGCCATCGCGTGGGACGGCGCGGAGGCGACGGTCTACGCCGTGCACGCGGGAGGCCGGACCTTCATCGTGGACCGCGCGGGCCGTCCGGTGCCCGACGGAGCGGAGTACCGGGTCCGCTCCCCGCGACGGGCATACGACGGCCCCCCGCTCACCCTCGCGCTCTCGCGCGCGTGGCCGCGGCTCGACCCGGAGATGGCGGCCGCAGGGGTGCGCGAGGATGCGGAGATCGGCCCGGGCGGGGCGATGCTGCCGAGGATCCACGTCGTCGACCCCCTCGACCGCACGCTCGCGGTTCTGGACCCCGCGACGGGTGCCGTCGCGCGATAGGCGGCGCGGCGGAACCCCACCCCGGGCGGAGCGCCTCCGGCGGGATGCAAGTCTCCTCGTCGGCGATCCTTGGAGGCCAGGCGCCGCGGTGCGGCGCGGGAGGCCGCGGTGCAATCCCGCGTCCGTCCGCGGACTGTCCCCCGGTGGCGGCGCCCGCGAGTGACGGAAGCGTTGCGGACGCAACACGGAAGATCCCGTGCGGCGCGCGACTCCCGCACCCGCGGGGATGCACGCGGCAAGGCGGCATCGAGTTTGCGCCTCCCCGCCCAGGGAGGCAAGGATGAAGAACCGGCGCTGCCTGCTCGGGCTCGCGTTGTCCGTCGTCTTCGGCGGCTGCGGCTCAAGCTCGGGGCCCGCGCCCGCGGAGCAGGTCGTGACGACCACGGTCGGGGAGATCCATGATCTCATGCTGGCCTCTTCCGGCCCGGACACGGACGGGGACGGCATCCCCGACGACGTCGAGCGGAGCGCGCTGCTCGGCACCGACCCGAACGAGCGCGACACGGACGCGGACGGCGTCGAGGACATCTTCGAGGTGTTCGGCAGGAGCTTCCTGTTCGTCCTGACCGGGGGCGCGGCAGGCGAGCTCCACCGGGACGACACGCTCTTCGACAGCAACAGGAACGACGTGCAGGCCGCGACCGACCCCGAAGAGTCGAGCGTCGAGCACATGATCGACTCGGACGGCGACGGGGTCTACGACTACCTCGAGTACTTCGGCTACCGGTACGACTGGGGCGCCGGCCGGTTCGTCATGTGGACCGAGGCGGATCGCGAGGCCCACCCCGGCATCGCCTGGTTCCGGACGGACCCGCTCCAGCCCTCCACCGACCAGGACGCGTATCCGGACGGCATGGAGGTCTCGGGGCTGCTCATGGATGTGGCGGTCCGGGATCCGGGGCGGCACCCCCTCGTGCCGGCGCTCCCGAACATCGTCGTCCGGATCGAGGGGTACGAGGTGACCCTCAACGACGACGTCACCTACGAGGACGGGGGCTCGGTCGCCAAGGGCTACTCCTGGACCCGGGAGACGGAGCTTGCCGCGAGCCAGTCCGACAATCTCGGGGTGGAGGTCGGCATCGAGGCCGGCTACGACGGCGGTGTCGTCGCGAAGGGTCACGTGAACGCCAGCTACGGCCATCAGTGGTCCCACACGACGACCGTCTCCAACGCGGCGGCGACGACCGTGAACAGCGAGATCAACTGGAACCGGGCGCGCAGCCACAACCCAACGCAGGCCGCGCAGCTGAAGCTGCTCCTGAAGATCGAGAACCACGGGACTTGCCCCGTGAGCAACCTCGTGCCCACGCTCAACCTGAGCATCGGCGGGGCCAACGTGGCCACGTTCAAGCCGTCCAGCCTCGAGGTCAACATGCTGATGCCGGGCGCGGCGTATCCCGAGGGGGAGGCGACCTACTGGGTCGTCGACGCCAGCGAGAACGGCCCGCTCATGCTGACCGACTGGGAGCTCCGCGCGCTGGAGAGCGGCGCCCCGGTCCAGATCTTCGTCACGCAGGTCGACGCCGACGTGATGCGCCTGAGCGAGGAGGGCGAGTGGGCCTCGGCGGGGGACGTGAACGAGTACATGGCGCGCTGCGAGGCCGTGGGCGCGACGGTGTTCGTGGACTTCGGCGGCGGCGACTTCGTCTACTCCCACGTCTACGGCGGCGAGGGCCCCACGGCCCCTCCGGTCACGCTGGGCGACGCCCTCAGGTGGACGATGAACCTCGCGGAGGAGGACGGCCACCGGTATCTCGAGAAACCGATGGCGGACGGCGGCGCCAAGCGGATCGAGATGACGAACGCAGGCGGGGAGGGCCATGCGATCCACGTCGGCAGCCGGAGCTTCGGGAGGCTCGCGGGCCTCGAGGACCCGCTCGACCTCCCGCTGACCCCCGGCGACCACGTCGAGGTCGTGCCGCCGCGGGACCCGGGCGAGAGCGTGCCGCGGATCTACTCGGCCTACGCGGTGCCGCACGACGGCGGGTACCTGGTCACGGCATGCGCGACCGACTTCGACGGCGTCGCGAAGGTCGAGTACGTGGACGGCGACGACGTCGCGTACCCGATGACTCCCGACGGCCGCGGGCCGTGGTTCTACTCGTGCAGCATCCCGGCCGGGAGCCTCGCCGGGAACGCGTTGGAGCGCATCGAGGTGAGGAGCGTCAACGACGCCGTCGCGGTCGCGTCCGTCGAGGTGGAGATCATCCACACGGTCGTGTCGCTTCCCCCGTTCATCGGGTCGATGGTCTACGACGTGTCGTCCAACGTCCTGCAGGTGACCATCAAGCCGGGCACAGACCTGCCGCAGGATGCCATCGACGAGACGGACTGGCCGCGGCTCTACCACCCGAGCATCGGCGGCGACTTCGTCGTCATGAAGCGCACCAACTTCTGGTTCGAGAGGCCCTACGTCTACGAGGTGGAGGTGCCCGTCGACGAGGAGGACTGGGACGGCAACGGCAGCCCGCTGCGCGTCGTGGCGAAGTCCTCCGGCGGCGACTACACGGCGGTCGAGGTGAGGGATGTCGAGACCGTGGATCCGCACGGGTGGGGCCGGATCTACGTCGAGTGCCTGTTCTTCGCCCCGTCCCTCTTCGACTCCTCGGACCACTGGCAGGTCGTCCCGATCGTGGAGTTCGACCAGTGGACGGGCGAGCGCCACCCGACGGTGGACTTCACCGTGGGCTGGTCGCCCTGGACCGGGCATCTCTCCTTCACCTGGCCGACCCCGGAGGACGGGGCGCTCTACGTGCAGACCGACGGCCCGTGGCCCGCGGAGGAGACCTCCCCGTTCCCGAGCGGGACGCAGTACGACCTCTATCTCCGCTCGGCGCAGGATCGCAACCACATGAGCGTGCACCGGCTCGGCTTCCTCAGCCAATGGGGCGGGAGGAAGCTGGACCCGACGGCCAGCGGAAAGGCGCCGCTCGTCTTCTACCAGGAGCTCACTCTGGACGACATGAGGGACTGGGAGGACACGTTCGAGCCCGGCTCGGGTGCGCAGTCGCATCCGTATCCCGGCGACGTCTACGGGTTCCGCACGACGGGCGGGAGGTACGGCAAGCTCTACATCAAGAAGACGAGCCTCACGTTCTTCCGGAACGTCCTCCAGATCCCGTACGGGACGTTGTTCGCGGTCGAGGCCGAGTTCGTGATCTTCCGCGATTCCTGAGACCAGTGTCTCAAGACGTGAGGCCAGGCCCCGGCGCCGGCGGGGCGGGGGGCCTCGCCGGCGCGCCGGCGCGAGGTGCGGCGCGAGGAGGCGGGGCCGGCCGCCCCGGCAGGAGACGACCTTCGGGCCCCTCCCTCCCGACCCACCCCATCCTGCGCCGCGGCGCGGCTCCGGCTATGATCGACACCCGAGCGCTCTTTGCAGCGCGGGGAGGTGCGGATGCTCATGGAAGTGCTGTTATCCCTCGTTCTCGCGCCGGCGACGCCGGCCTTCGATGCGCCGGTGCGCATGAAGGCGGGCGACCGGTTCGTGCAGGTGGAGGCCCCCGGCTTCGCCGCGCCCTGTTGGCACGATGTCGACGGCGACGGCCAGGGCGATCTCGTCGTCGGCCAGTTCAACGACGGCAAGATCAGGGTCTACCGCGGCCTCGGCAAGGGCAAGCTCGCGCCGGGCGAGTGGCTCAAGGCCGAGGGCGAGGTCGCGCAGGTCCCCGGCGTCTGGTGATGCACGTCGTCGACTCCACAGTTCGTGGATGTCAACGGCGACGGCAACCTCGATCTCCTCTCGGGCTCCTACTCGCGGCAGGATCGCGACATGGCGGGCCTCTTCCAGGTGCTCTACGGCGGCAAGGACGGCACGTTCCGGAGGGCCGCGGCGTTGAACGGAAGCGACGGCCATCCGCTCATCCTGCCCGCCGGGCGCGCAGAGAGCGACGTGATCGACAAGATCTGCACGCGCCCGTTCGCGTGTGACCTCGACGGCGACGGCAAGCTCGACCTCGTCGCGGGCAACTTCCGCGGCACGTTCGGCTTCTTCAAGGGCGAGGGCGGCGGGAAGTTCGGCCCGGAGGCGACGTGGCTCCAGGCGGGCGGCGGCCCCATGGGGGTCGAGATGCACGGGGACCCGTTCCTCGTCGACTGGGACAAGGACGGAGACCTCGACCTCCTGAGCGGCTCGGCGCAGGGCGGAGTGTTCCTCTTCACCAACACGGGCTCGAAGACCGCGCCGGCGTTCGGCGCGCGGCAGACGCTCCTCGAGCCCGCCGGCCACCGCGGCGGCGACGGCCAGGCCCGCTTCGGCGACTCGCACTGCACGGCGCCCGCGAGCGACACGCGCGTCTGGGCGGCCGACGTCGACGGCGACGGGAAGCTCGACCTCCTCGTCGGCGACACGATCACCCTCTACTTCGTGGCGGAGGGCGTGGACGAGGCGACGGCGAAGGCGAAGGACGCGGAGTGGCAGAAGAAGCAGCAGGCGCACATGGGGACCTATCCGCAGGACGGGGACCAGGTGGCCCAGGCGAAGTGGCAGGAGGAGTGGAGGAAGCTCAACAAGGAGCGGGGGGCCTTCGTCAAGGAGGAGATGACCGGGTTCGTCTGGCTCCTCCGCCAGAAGTGATCGGGGGGGGGGCCGGGGGGGACCCGCTCAGCAGCCGTACTGGAGCCGCGCGTAGGCGACATAGGAGATGTCCGGCGCGGGCACGCCGAGGCCCCGGAGCATCGCCAGCGCCTGCGCGCGGTGGTGCGTGCCGTGGGTCGGGAGCTGCATCAGGGACTCCGCGATCCGGAAGGTGAGCGGCGCGCCGGGCATGGGTTCCACGACCACCGGCGAGAGCAGCGCCTCCGCGTCGCATCCGTCGAGGTACGCGTCGCGGGCGGCGACGCTCTCCCCGAGGAGCCGGGTCAGCTCGTCGAGCCCCGTCGTGTCCGGCAGCTTGGCGAAGGCCCGCTCCCCCCGGCCTGTCCAGTTGTTCACCCACCACTCCTCGGCGTCGCGCAGGTGGAGGAGCGTCCGGCGCAGCGTGCCGAGGCCGATCGGGAACGTCTCGTCGAGCCGCGCGTCGTCGAGGCCCGCCGCCGCGTCGATCACGCGGCGCGTCGCCCAGTCGCCGTGGCGGAGGTACTCGCGCAGGGTGTCCGGGTCGAACCGCGCCGGGGCCTCCACCGCGTCGGGCACGGGGAAGCCGAGATCGCGCCACTGCCGCTTCATCCCCTCCGGCCACGGGAGCGTCGGTCGCTCGCCGCGCAGGAACAGGTAGTCGATCCCGATCGGGGTCTTCCGCCCGAGCCCGCGCAGCATGGCCAGCGCCTGCGCGCGGTGGTGGACGCCGTGGTCGGCGGCGTGGAGAACGGTGTCGCCGAGCGGAAGCGTTCCGTCGCCGCACTTCACCCGCCTCGCTCCCGCTTCCGGCGGCAGGTCGCGGAGCAGGACGGCGCGCGCCGCGGCCGTGGCCTCGAAACGCTCCCGCAAGGAGGCGAGGGAGGGCCGCGGTTCCGGGGACGCCGCGGCGTCGGGGCGGCCCTCCCAGCGGTCGAGCCAGCGGCGCTCGACCGCGACCACGTGCGCGAGGGTGGCGCGGAGCGTGGCGAATCCCGTCCGGAAGAGTTCGAAGGGGCGGTCGAGCTCCGCATCGGACAGGCCGAGCGCTTCGTCGAGGAGCTTCCGCGTGGCCCAGTCGTTGTGGACGAATGCCTCGCGGAGCGTCTCCATGACACGAGTCTACCCGGGATGGGACAGAGGATCCGTTCCTCCGGCGAAGCCGCGCCGCCGCGTATCCTCTCGCAGCGTGCCGGCTGCCCGCCTCGCCGTCCTGACGTCCCTCGCGATGGTCGCGTTCGCAGGCAACTCCCTGCTGTGCCGCGTCGCCCTCCGGCATACGCGCATCGACCCGGCGACCTTCACGGCGATCCGGCTCGCCTCCGGGGCGGCGCTGCTCTGGCTGATCGCGCGGATGAGGGGCGGCACACCCTCCGGCAGCGGCAACTGGCGGTCTGCCCTCGCGCTCTTCGCCTACGCGGCCGGCTTCTCCTTCGCCTACGTGAGACTCCCGGCGGCCACGGGTGCGCTGCTTCTCTTCGGCGCCGTGCAGGCGACGATGATCGGGCACGGGCTCCTCGCGGGGGAGCGCCTGCGCGGGCTCCAGGTCCGCGGCCTCGTCCTCGCGCTCGGAGGTCTCGGGGGGCTGTTGCTTCCGGGGCTCTCGGCGCCGCCGCTCGCGGGGGTGTTGTTGATGCTCGGCGCGGGGATCGCGTGGGGCGTCTACTCGCTGCGCGGGAGGGGCTCGGGGAACCCGTTGCGGGAGACCGCGGGCAACTTCCTGCGCGCCGTGCCGTTCGCCGCGGCGCCGAGCCTCCTCATGCGTGCGGACGCCTCGCTGGACGGTGTCGGGCTGATGTACGCGGTCCTGTCCGGCGCCCTGGCCTCGGGCGTCGGGTACGCCCTCTGGTACGCGGCGTTGCCCGCGCTGAAGGCGACCACGGCCGCGACCGTGCAGCTGAGCGTCCCGGTCCTCGCCGCGCTCGCGGGCATCCTGCTCCTCGGCGAGCCCCTGACGCTCCGCCTCGTGCTCGCGTCCGCGGCCATCCTCGGCGGGATCGCGCTCGTGATCCTCGAGAAGGCGCCGCGGTGACGCCGGACTCCTAAGGCTGGCGTCCGAAGACCTCGCGGTACGCGCGATGGAGGTCGTCGAACGCCTTCGTGCAGTCCCCCGTGAAGCTGGAGCCGTGCATGATCGCGAGCGTCGCGGGCTTCAGCTGCGCGAGCTTCTCGAGATTCCGGCCCGTCAACGGCGTGTAGGGGACATAGTCCGCGAGCACGCCCGCCTGGTACTCCTTCATCGCCTTGTGGGAGCGGCCGACCACGTCGGCCGTGGTGAGCGGCTCGCTGTCGCCGGACTGGTGGAAGAGGTCGGAGCAGAAGAGCGTCTTCCGCGTCTCCTCGAAGAGCACGCCCGCGTCCCAGCCGTGCGGGAGGTGGGGGGTCCGGCAGTAGCGGAAGCGGTACTTCCCGGTCGTGAACGTCTCGCCGTCTACGAGCGCGCGCGCCTCGCGCCCGATGAAGTCGTTGACGCTCACGAGCGCGCCGACCGCGCCGCACACGACCTGCGCCTTCGGCGCCGCCGCGAGCCACTCGTGGAGCGACCCGCACTCGTCCGACTCGAAATGGCTGAACCCGATGTGCCGGAGGCTCGCGAGCGGGATGATCCCCGACACGGCCGCGCGGATCTCGGCATGCATCCCGCGGAGGCCGGTGTGGTAGAGGAGGGGCTCGTCGTCCTTGACGAGGAAGTGGTTGAACTGGAGGTCGAACGCCTCCGCGAAGACGGAGATCCGGTAGACGTCGGGCGCGATCTCGGTGATGTTCGTTGCCATCATGCTCCTCCTGCCTCGCGCTGCGCAGGCGCGTGCGGCGCGAGATTGTAGCCCCGCGGCGGACGCTCCGGGGGGCGCGAGCGGATCAGGATCCGTCGGGCCCGCCTTGCGCGCCCTGCACGGCATCGGCGGACGGCCTCGCGCGGAGCCTCAGCCGAGGCGCCGGGGCGCCCTCGCGCCCCGGCGCGGGCGGCGGGGCGGCGGCGCGCCTCTGCTTCCCCGCGCGGGGGGGCTCCGGGGGCGAGCCCGCGGGGCGCCAGTCCTCCGGCGGCGTCTCGCCGCTCATCTCGAAGAGGAAGCGCGAGGGCATCGAAGGGGCGCGGCGGCCGTAGCGCGCGCGCTCCTGCACGTGCGTGACGACGAGCGTCCGCCGCGCGCGGGTGATGCCCACGTACGCGAGCCGGCGCTCCTCCTCGATGCCGCCCTCCGCCACCGAGCGCTCGTGGGGGAGGATGCCCTCCTCCATGCCCACGAGGTAGACGCGCGGGTACTCGAGCCCCTTCGCCGCGTGGAGCGTCATCAAGGTCACCGCGTCGCGCGACCGCCTCTCCTCCGGCTCCTTCTCCTCGCCCGACGACAGGGCGAGCCGCTCGAGGAACCCGGGGAGCGTCGGCTCCTCCGCGCGTCGCACGTAGCTCTCCGCGAGGAGGAAGACCTCCTCGACCGCCGCCCAGCGCGCGTCTCGCTCCCGCGGGTCCTCGTAGCAGCGGTCCACCTCGGCCTTGTACCGGACCGCCTCGACCAGCTCGCGGATGCGGCCCGGCAGCGCGCGGCCGGGGTCCATGCCGCCAAGGCCCGCGAGGGTTCCCCGGAGCCCCTCCCATCCCTCGCGCGCCGCGGCGGGCACCTCGGCCGAGCCGAACGCCTCCGCGAAGGTGGTTCGCCCCGCGGCGGCGCGTTCCATGACGCGGTCCACGGTCGTCTTGCCGATGCCGCGCGGCGGCCGGTTGACGATCCGCAGCAGCGGGACCTCGTCGTCCGGGTTCGCGAGGAGCCGCAGGTAGGCGAGCAGGTCGCGCACCTCCTTCCGGTCGAAGAACGAGGGGCCGCCGACGAGGACGTAGGGCACGTTGCGCTCGCGCATCGCGGCCTCGAAGAGCCGCGGCTGCGTCTGCGTGCGGAAGAGGATCGCGCAGTCGCGGAAGCGGGCCTCGCCGCGCTGCACGCGCGCGACGATGTCGCCGACGACCCCCTGCGCCTCGCGCTCCTCGTCCTCGGCGCAGATGACCTTCACCGGGTCGCCCGTGCCGAGCGCCGAGCGGAGCGACTTCTCGTGGCGCGCGGGGTTGTTCCGGATGACGCGGTTCGCCGCGTCGAGGATCTCCGCCGTCGAACGGTAGTTCGTCTCGAGGCGCACGACCGTCGCTCCCGGGAAGTCGCGCTCGAAGCCGAGGATCTTCCTCACGTCGGCGCCCCGCCAGCCGTAGATCGACTGGTCGTCGTCGCCGACCACGCAGAGGTTCCGGTGTCGCCTGGCGAGCCGGCGCACGATCTCGTACTGCGGCCCGTTCGTGTCCTGGTACTCGTCGACGAGGATGTAGCGGTACCGCTCCTCGAGCCTCGCGCGCGTGGCCGCGTCCCTGTCGAGCAGGTCGAGCGTCCTCAGGAGCAGGTCGTCGAAGTCGAGGACGTGGTTGCGCCTCAGGTGCTCGTCGTAGCGCCGGTAGGCGTGCGCGACGAGCGCGTCGAGGTCGTCCGCCGCCTCCGCGAGGCACGCGTCGTGCCCGACGAGGCGGTTCTTCATGAGCGAGATCCGCTGCTGGAGCACGTTCGGCCGGATCTTCGCCTCGGGGACGGAGAGGTCGCGCAGCACCGACTTCGCCGCGGCGAGCTGGTCGCTCGCGTCGCAGATCGAGAAGCGGGGCGGGATCCCGATCGCCGCGCCGTGCTCGCGGAGCACCCGCGCGCAGAAGGAGTGGAAGGTCGATGCCGTGACGCCCTTCGCCTTCGTGGCGCCGACGAGCGAGGCGACCCGCTCGCGCATCTCGTCGGCGGCCTTGTTCGTGAAGGTCACGGCGAGGATGGCCGTCGGCGAGACGCCCCTGGAGAGCAGGTGCGCGATGCGGACGGTGATGACCCGGGTCTTGCCCGTCCCGGCGCCCGCGAGGACGAGGAGCGGCCCCTCGGTGGCGAGGACCGCGCGTCGCTGCTCCGGGTTCAGGCCCTCGAGGTGGTCGCGCATCGGGGAGGGGGACTCTACCGGCCTCCGGCGACGGGATGGAGGGGGGCGCGGGGGGAGCGGTAGCTCAGCGCTCGCCGTACGGCCGCCAGACGTTCCCGTCCTGCGCGGGGGCGCCGGCGCGCGACTCGCCCGTGATCGACGAGAGCCCGCCGGCCGTGTACGCGGCGCCGGGCTCCGGGCCCCGGTCGCCGGAGTACCGCGGGTCGTCCACGACGAGGCCGTTGCCGTCCTGGTCGAGGAAGAACGTGAGCGTGCCCGTCCTGCCGTACTCGGCGGGCCACGCGTACGCGCACCAGCGCCGCGCCGCGAGCCGCGGATCGACGACGGCGCCGGCGGGCCGGCTTCGATGGAGCGGCGGTGGCGGCCCGACGGGCACCGGCGGATCGCATCAGCCGGGCCGCGGAGGCAGGGCCTGCGTGCCCGGCTCGCGAACACCCGTGCCGTCCGCGGCGGGCAGGAACACCCGGAACCGGTACCCGGCGCGCGCGACCGCGCCGTCCGGCCGAACGATGCGGAACGCCGTTCCCATGTACGGCGTCGTGAGGGCGCGGTCGCTTCCGGGGAGGGCGGCGCGGCCGCTCAGCTCCGCGAGGTACCCGAACTCCCCCTCGCCGTCGCGGTCGGTGTCGATCCGCTTCGCCTGCCGGAGCTCCGACTGCGCGGACCAGATGTTCCTGAGCGTCGCCCATGCGCTCAGGTCGTTGCGCATGACGCAGCGCGGCCCGAACCACGGCACGGCGGCGGCGACCGCCAGCACCGCGAGGGCGGAAGCGACGAGGATCCGGGCCCGGGTCACGTCCTCCTTATCGGCGGAAGACCCGCCCCCCGAAGCGCGCGGGCGCCGGCGGGCCCGGCTGGCGGCCCGGCACCCCGGTTGCCGATAGAACCGGCATGCACGTGGCGTTGGGCGCGCTCTGCGGGGTGACCGGCGGGCCGTCCACCTACGCGCTGCGCCTCGCGGAGGCGATCGCGGCCCGCGGCGACGTGGCGCTCACGGTCCTCACGGATCGCCCGGCCGGGTTCGCGGGCGTCCGTGTGGTGGAGGTGCGGGGGGCCGGGGGGCTCGGGAGGATCCGGTGGCAGCACCTGCGGCTCCCGCGCGCGCTCCGCGCCCTTCGCCCCGAACTCTACCACGACACGAAGAACGCGCTGCCCTTGGGGCTCTCCGTGCCCGGCGTCGTGACGGTGCATGACCTTGCGCACCTCCGCTGCCCGGAGACGTTCGGCATCGCTTCGCGGCTCTTCCTGCGCCTCTCGACCGCGGACGCCGTGCGCCGCGCGCGGATCGTGATCGTGCCGAGCGAGAGCACCGCGAAAGACCTCGCGGAGCTGCTGCCCGCGTCCGCCGGCAAGGTCCGCGTCGTTCCCCACGGGATCGCCCCCCTCCCCGCCCCCTCCCCCGATGCGCTCGCCCGGATGCGTGCGAGGGTGCAGGGGCCCTTCATCCTGCACGTGGGCACGGTCCAGGCGCGGAAGAACGTCGACCTGCTCGTACGTGCGGCGCGGCAGCTGCGCGCCGAGGGGCTCCCGCACCGCGTCGTGCTCGCGGGCCGGCGAGGATGGAAGAGCGAAGGGGCCTTCGCGGAGATCGCGCGGGACGACACGGCGCTCTGGCTCGGCGAGGCGGGCGCGGACGACCTCGCGGCGCTCTTCGCGCTCGCGGACGCCTTCTGCTCGCCCTCGGGCTACGAGGGGTTCGGGTTCACGGTCGCGGAGGCGATGGCCGCGGGCGTGCCGGTCGTCGCGAGCCGCAACTCCTCGCTGCCCGAGGTGGTCGGCGACGCCGGCGTCCTCCTCGACGCGCTGACGCCCGAGGCGATCGCCGCGGCGCTGCGTCCGCTCCTCGTGGATCCCGCGCGGCGCGCCGCGCTCGCCGCGGCGGGCAAGGCGCGCGCGGCGGCGTTCTCGTGGGAGCGTGCGGCCGAGGCCACCGTGCGCGCGTATCGCGACGCGCTCGGGCGCCGAGGGGGCTAGGGTCTGTCTGGAAAGTCGTCCTGGATTCGGCTGGCCTCGGTCCTTACGGCCGACTCTTCGGACAGACCCTAGGCGCGGGCGCGCGCGGGCTCCCGGCGGAACCGCGCGATCGCGACCGAGCCGACGAGGCCGGAACCCATCAGCACGGCCGCGAGCCACGGCGCAAGGCCGCCGCTTGCCCGGAGCACCGCGAGGCTGATCGTGATCGCGGTCCACATGAGGACCGCCGACACGATCCGGGCCCGCGGCGACAGCGGCTCCTCGCCCCGTACGATACGGACGTACGGTTGGAGCACGCGGAGCCGGAAGAGCCTCTCCTCGAGCCACGGGCAGCTCCTCGCGAAGCACCACGACGCGAGGATCAGGAAGATCGTCGTGGGCAACCCGGGCAGGAAGGCGCCGAGGACGCCGAGGCCGACGCTCGCAAGGCCGAAGAGCCCGAGGAGATAGCGGGTCGCGCGGGTCATTCTTCCCGGAGCGATGATAAGGGCTGACGCCAGCGGCGCCGCGCTCCCTCTCCGCCCCCGCCGCGCCTGCGGCGGGGGGCGCCCCTCGCGGCGCGGGCGTCCCGTACCATGGTCCCGCTTGAGGGTCCGACGGAACTCCAGGAAGCCGAGCGAGCGCTGCGACCACTGCGGCGTGCGCCCCGCATGCTGCATCTGCGCCCGGTCGCCGGACCTCGACACGGCCACGCGGGTCGTGATCTTCATGCATTGCCGCGAGGAGAGTCTCGCCTCCAACACGGCACGGCTCGCGCGAAGGGCCCTGCGCCGCTGCGAGATCCGCGTTCGCGGCGCGAAGGACGTGCCCACCGACGTCTCGGACCTCTTCGATCCCGGGCGCCGGGCGCTCGTGCTGTTTCCGACGGCGGACGCGCGCCCGCTCTCCCACGAGCTGATGGGCGAGCTTCCCGGTCCCTACACGCTGATCGTGCCGGACGGCAGCTGGCGGCAGGCGTCCCGATGCGTGCGCCGGATCGCGGAGCTCTCGGGCCTTCCCCGGATCAAGCTGCCCCCCGGGCCCCCCTCGGAGTACCGGATCCGCAAGGAGCCCACGCTCGAGTCCCTCTGCACCTTCGAGGCGATCGCCCGCGCGCTGGGCGTGATCGAGGGGGGAGCGGTCCGGGAGAGGCTCGAGACTTTCTTCCGCCTCAAGGTCGAGGCGACGCGGCCGCAGGGAACGATGCCAAGGGCGCCGGCGCCTTAGCCCGGCCGAGGGCGACCGAGCAGAGCGGGATCGTCCCGCGAAAGGGCGGGCGTGGCCGCGAGACCCGTGAATGATCCGGGTCAGCTCGCGGCGCGGACGGCGGCTCCTGCGAATAGGAGGCAGGGGTACCCTTGGGCGTGCCCTTCATGGATCTGCCGATCCCGGAGCCGCGCGAGGCGACGCTGCCGGCGCGCGTCCTCGTGCTGATCGAGGAGGCCGAGCGCCGCGTCCCGGCCATCCTCGAGAAGCGGACCCCGCCGGGATTCGTCTGCAGCGAGTTCGAGCGGGTCGGCCGTGCGATCCAGGGGATCGTGGAAGCGAACCTCGCGGCCGGCAACGCGTGCTGCGAGTGGGGAAGCGGGCTCGGCGTCGTCGCGCTCATGGCGGCGTGCCAGGGCTTCCACGCCTGCGGCATCGAGATCGACAGCGGACTCGTCGACGAGGCGAACGCGCTCGCCGAGGACCTCGGGCTCGACGTGGAGTTCGCCTGCGGCACGTTCGTCCCGGAGGGCGGCGAGGACCTGACGGATGTCCCGCAGGAGTTCGGCTGGCTGTCCGCCGGCGGCGCGTGCGGCCATGAGATCCTCGGGGTCGATCCGGAGGAGTTCGATCTCGTCTTCGCCTACCCGTGGCCCGGCGAGGAGCAGGTGATCGAGGACCTGTTCGAGCGCTACGCGGGCGACTCGGCGCTCCTGCTCACGTTCCACGGCATGGAAGGCCTCCGCCTGCGCCGGAAGATCGCGGGCGGCGCCGCGCGGCCGTAGGGACGGGAGCCGTCGCGGCGGCTCCGCGCCTGCGACCTCCCCGTCCCCCGCGGCATCGCGCGAGCCGCGTTCACTCGCCGACGAGGGGGAAGAGCGCCAGGTAGGAGAGGCCGTCCTCCTCGCTGACCATGCTGCCGACGGCGATGCCGAGGTACTTCGCGAGCACCTCCTTCGGCGGGAAGAGCGAGAAGTCCACGGCGGCGGCGATCTCCGGCTCCTCGGCCCCGGCGAGAGCCACCATCGACGCGAGCGACGACGAGGCCTCGGCGAGCGACTTCGGCAGGTCCTCCGCCGAGACGATGAACCGCTGCCCAGGCAGTGCCGCGAGCGCCTTCCTCACGTCCTCGCGGTCCGAGAACCCGGGCGCCTCCTTGCCGTAGCGGGTGATCACGTCCTTCACGGGGTCGGTCTCCATCGAGAAGAGCACGCGGTCCGGAAGCACGGCGAACGTCGGCATCACGCCGAACATCGTCGGCACCTTGCGCACCTTCACGCCCAGGTACTCCTGCGTCACCGGCGCGAGCCCGAAGGCGGTCAGCAGCTTCTCGAGGGCGCCCTCGAACCTTTCCCGGTCCTTGATCTCGATCGACATCACGAAGCGCGCCATCCCCATCGAGAGCATGGCGGCCGCCTCGTCCTCCGCCGTCTTCGTGCGGTCCGGCGCGAGCGTGTGGTACGCGATCCCGCTCCCGAGCGATCCGATGATGTCGCCCGGGATGTCCACGCCCATCTGCTCCTTCAGCGCCGCGAACTGCGCGTCCATCTGCTGGCTCAGGCCCTCCTCGAAGCGGTCCATGACCTTGCGCGCCTCCTCCCAGAGCGCGGGGATGTCCAGCGTCCACGCGCCGGCCGTGAGCGCGTCGGCAGGCACGTAGCGCGGCGGGACGAGCGCGGAGTTCTTCCCGTCGAGGAGCTTCAGGATGCCCGCCTTCTCTCCCTTGACCGGGAGGAACATCCGCAGCGCGACGGCCCTGGGCTCGATCGCGAACTCCAGCGCGAGTCCCTCGATCGCCGTGATCCCGAGGGCGCCGAGGATCCGCATCGTCTCCTCGTCGAGCTCGCCTGCCGCCTGGAGGCCGGCGAGGAGGTTCGGCCCGTCGACGTAGGCGAACGCGTCCGAGGCGCGTGCGCCGAGCCGCGCCCGCGTCCGCTTGTAGAGCTCGCGCGATGCGAGGGTCCCCTCGCCGCCGCGATCCCGCCTCGCGAGGAGGTCCTTGAGCGCCTCCGCGTCCTCCGACATCGCGAAGAGCTTGCCGTCGAGAAGCCAGGCGCTGTCCGCAGACCCGTCGCTGTCCTGGTAGGAGACGATCTTCACGCCGCGGAACTCCTCCTCGTCGCGGCGGCCGCCCTCCTCGTCGATGAGCCGCTTCTCGATCTTCCGGACGAGCTCGCGGAGCTTCTCAGCGTTCTCGCCGATGTCCGCGACGATCATCGGCTTCGGCTCGTCCGCGCCCTCCGGCCAGGTGCCCGCGAGCAGCGCCTGCCCGGAAAGGAGGCCGAGCACGTCGTCCGGCGTGAAGACGTCCTCCTTCGCGACCCGCTCCATCCACGCCGCCCATGCCGCGCGCGGCTTCTCGAGGAACGCCTGCATCGCCTCGTCCTTCCAGAGGGCGGCGAGGCGGCTCTCGTCCCAGCGCTTTCTCGTGCGTCCCGCGTCCTCGATGCTCACGTAGAAGACCGTCGAGTCGGGGAGGAGCGAATCCAGAGACTGCGCGGCGGAGGCCGCGGCGAGAAGGAGGGCGCAGAAGAGCGTCCGCATGGTCGTTTCCTTTGTGCTGCGAAGTGTGGGGGGGCCGGGGGCGCTACTCCCCCGAAGGCGCGCCGGAAGACCCCTTCTTCGGCGGCGGAGGGAGGTAGGTGTAGCCGGTGTTCGGGTTGTCCTTGTCGTACGCGAAGGCGTCGCGGTCGCGGAGGAACCGCTTCACGCGGTCGACCGGGATCGCGAAGTTGAGCCCCTCGCTGAAGATCAGCTTCAGGTCGACGACCCCGATCACCTCGCCCTTCAGGTTGAAGAGCGGGCCGCCGGAGTTGCCGGGATTGACCGCCGCGGTGATCTGGAGGTGCGTGCGGCCGTCCATGACCCGGTTGAGCGTGGACACGATGCCCTCGGACACGGTCCGCTCGAGGCCGTGCGGGTTGCCGATCGCGTAGCACGACTGCCCGACGCGCACCTCGTCGGAGTCGCCGAGGTAGGTGATCGGCAGGTCCTTCTCGCCCTCGAGCTTCAGGAGCGCGAGGTCCTCGTAGGCGTTGGTCGCCACGATCCTGACCTTCTCGGCGATGCGCTTGTTGAGCGTCCCGTCCTTGCCCTTCTCGAAGAGGACGACGGAGATCTTCGTCTCGCCCTGGATCACGTGGTCGTTCGTGATGACGTAGCCGTCGGGCGAGATGATGAACCCGGAGCCGAGGCCGTGCGGCTGGCGGACCATCACGACCGCGCTCTGGGTCCGCTCCACGTTCGCCTTGACGGAGGCCTCCGGGCGGTCGATGGAGGACCAGATCTGGTCCTCCGCCTTCGTCGCCTTCCCGGGCGCCGCGGCGTCCGTCGAGGCCGTCTCCGCCTCGCGCGAGAGGACCGCCTTCTTCGGCAGCTCGAGCACGGTCTGGCCGAGATCGACGAAATAGGAATCCGCGGTCTCCTTGAGCAGCGGGCCCGTGACCTCGCGGCCGTCCGCCAGCCTGAACACGTCGGCGCGGAGCAGGCCGGGAAGGAGGAGGAGCGCGAGGAGGAGGCGCATGGACCGGATTCTAACCGGTCGGGTACCATCCCGGAATGACCGGGTTCCCGCGCGCCCTCCCCTTGCTCCTCCTCTTTGCAAGTGTCTCCGCGGCCCAGGAGTACGGCTTCCGGGGCATGGAGATCTACAAGCTCGACGAGAAGACCCACCAGCTGACGCCCTGCGACATCGACGGCGACGGGCTCCCGGACCTCGTCGTCGCAAACAACGACAAGGCGAAGATCGAGGTGCTGCTGCGCCGGCGCGAGAAGGTTCCGCCGAAGGAGCTCCAGGGGGCGAAGCTCCCGAACGACCTCCAGGATGACCAGTACTTCGAGAGGAAGGAGATCCTGACGGAGAAGCAGGTGTTCTCCCTCGCCGTGGCGGACCTCGACGGGGACAAGAACCTCGACGTCGCCTACTACGGCAAGCCCGAGGAGCTGGTCGTCGCGTTCGGGGACGGGAAGGGCGGCTTCCCGCGCTCGAAGCGCTGGCCGATCGACGACGGCTCGGATGTCGACGCGGGCGACCTCGACGGGGACGGCCGCGCCGACCTCGTGCTGCTCGAGGCGACGGCGACGGCGATCTTCTTCCAGTCGGCGGAAGGCGTCCTGCGCGAGCCGGTCAAGCTGCCGCATTCGGAGAAGGGCAGCGACGACATCCGCGTCGTCGACCTCGACGGGGACGGCAGGAACGACCTCGCGCTCGTCGATTCCGGCTCGCCGCGCTCCGTGCGCGCGCGGTTCCAGCGCGCCGACGGCACGCTCGGTCCCGAGATCGCGTTCGAGACGACGCCGTGGCGCGCGATCGACTTCGTCGACGTCGACCCGGCGCCCGGCCTCGAGACCGTCGTCGTCCAGCGCAACTCGGGCGTCCTGCGCGTGCTGCGCCTGGCCGTCGACCGGGAGCGCCCGCTCCTCGGCTCGGTCGAGACCTACGCGTTCGAGGCCGGCGGTGGCGGCAAGGGCCGGTCGCTCGCGCTCGGCGACCTCGACGGCGACGGCCGGCTCGACATCGTCGTGACGGAGCCGGGCTCGGCGCAGGTCGCGGTCTACCTGCAGGAGAAGGGAGGGGGCCTCGGGGGCCGGCGCCTCTTCCCCTCGCTGTCGAGCAGCGACGCCGTGCGCGTCGCGGACCTCGACGGCGACGGGCGCGGCGAGGTGCTCGTGCTCTCGAGCGCGGAGAAGTCGCTCGGCGCGAGCCGCTTCGAGACGGAGGGGCGGCTGCCCTTCCCGGCGCTTCTCGACGTCCAGGGCGTCCCGAAGGCGTTCGACGCCGCGGACCTCGACGGCGACGGGAAGTGCGATGTCGTGGTGATCGCCGAGGGACCGGACGACAAGAAGCTCCGCGCGCAGGTCTGGCTGCAGAGGGAGGCGGCGGAAGGAGCGGCCGCGCACCCCTTCGGCGCGCTCGTGCTCACGCAGGTGATCCAGCTCGAGTCTCTGAGGCAGGCTCCGGAGGACCTGCGGATCATGGACATCGACCAGGACGGGAGGAAGGACCTGCTCCTCTTCGACAGCCGGGAGACGATGCGCGTGTTCCGGCAGGGCGCGGAGGGCGCGTTCACGGACGAGTCCGCGAAGGGGACCCGCTACCGCGGCGACCTCACCTACCAGGCGACGCGCGGCGCCGCGACGCCGGGGGACGTGGACGGCGACGGGAAGCCCGAACTCCTCCTCGCCTCCAAGAACTTCGCGCGCGCGCTCGTGCTCGACGCGGGCGGCGGGCTCTCGGTGAAGGACCAGGCCAACGCCGCGTCCCCGCGCGCCCAGGTGAAGGGAGGGACGGCACTCGACCTCGACGGCGACGGCCGTTCCGAGGTCGTGCTCTACGACCGCGACGGGAAGGCCGTCCTCGTCCTCGCGCGCGACGCGTCGGGGGTGTTCGCCGTCGTCGAGAGCGTCCCGGTGGGGGAGCTCGACTTCCAGGCGCTCGACGCGGCCGACCTCGACGGCGACGGGGACCAGGATCTCGTGCTCTTCGGGAAGGAGCGGTTCGCGGTGCTGCGCGCGCGCGGGTCGCGGCGGACGCTCGAGGAGGTTCGGACCTACGAGACGCCGACGCGCGACGCCGCGCTCGGGACGTTCGCCGCCGGGGACCTGAACGGGGACGGGAGGCCCGACGTCGCGATCCTCGACCGGGGCAACCGCGGGATGGAGGTCGTCTCGTACGATCCGAAGGACGGGTTCCGGCAGGTGCTGCGCTGGACCGTCTACGAGAAGAAGCTCCACGACGAGAGCCGGTCCGAGGGCGGGCCGCACGACCCCGTCGTCGCGGACTTCGACGGCGACGGGAAGATCGACGTGGCGCTCCTCGTCCACGACCGGCTGATCGTGTACCTCCAGTAGAGGGACCCGCGAGACTCGTGGGCGAGCGCGGGGCAGCCTCGGTCCTTACGGCCGACTTTCCAGGCAGACCCTAGGCCGCCTGGGAGCAGCCGGGTTTCGCCCGATCCGCCGAGGCGGGGGCGGTCTGTTTCGCCGTGCGGAGCGAGAGCGGGCGCTCCACGGCGTGGTGGAGGACCGTCGTGGCGAGGACCGTCGCCGCGAAGGCCGGGAGAAACATCGGCCAGTAGGGCATCGGCATGACGGTGGCGATCGCCTTGAGGACGAGCCCGTGGATCAGGTAGTAGCTGTAGCTCGTCTCGCCCATCCACCGCAGGGGCGCCCATGAGAGGGCGCGGGCGACCGGCCCGTGGCCCGGGAACACCGCGATGCAGAGCAGGCCGAGCGTCACGAAGAAGACCGCGAACTTGCCCGGTCCGACGATCATGCCCGTCCCTGCCGCGACGAAGGTGAGGATGGCGAGGAGCGCGGCGGGCAGGCTCGGCACCCGGAGGTCCCTGGCCTCGTAGACGAGGATCCCCGCCACGAAGAGCACGGTGCGCAGGTCGTTGCCGCGGGTGAACGCGAACATCACACCGGCGATCGCGAGCCAGAACGCCACGCGCCAGCCGGCGGGCCAGCGGCGCAGCTGGAGCAGGAGGATGAGCGTCGGGCAGATGAGGTAGTAGGCGACCTCGTAGGAGAGCGACCACGCGATCGTGATCATGGGCACGATCGGGAACAGGCCGGGCAGCAACGCGAGGTTCGCCGCCAGATAGAGCGCCGCGTTGCCGGGGCCCGCGGGGATCCTGCTCTCCGCGGGGAACGCGTAGGAGAGCGCGACGTACGCCGCGAACACGACGAGGAACGTCGGATAGAGGCGCTGCGCCCGGCGCAGCAGGAACCGGCCGAACTCGAGCCGCGGCGACATCGCCGCGCGGTAGATCAGGTAGCCGCTCAGGATGAAGAAGAGCTCGAGGCCGTGGTGGCCGCCCTCCGAGACCGCGTGGGCGATATCGGGCGTTCCCTGCGCGAGCGACGCGTAGTGGACGAGGAAGAGGCCGAAGACGGCGATGCCGCGCAGGCCGTCCATCGCCGTGATGCGGCCCCCCGCCGCCTCGACACGTCGGTCCTCGCGGGGCCGTGCGGGGCCCGGGGTCGGGTGCAGCGTACCGTGCATGGACCCGTGGTTCCGCACATGGCGTTCCGCGCCGATTCCTCCGCGAGGACGTCGAGGGAACCCGACACGGGACCCCCGGGATCGACGCCGACGACGAACTTCCTGAACGTGGCCCGCCTCCCTCCCCCGGGCCCCCTCCCTTCACGCGATGCGGTCTACCGGCAGCTGGAGAGGATCCGCTCGAGCTTGAGCAGCCTCGGGACGCCCCAGAGCCGTTCGAAGGCGGCCCGTGCGAGGCGGACGTCCAGGTCGAGCGCCGCGGCGACTCGCGCGGCGGCGACGATGATCTCCCCGCGGGCGTTCAGGCAGCGGGGCCTCGCGCCGCGCCGAGGACGGCCGCCGAGGGCGTGGCGGAGCTGCGGGCTGAACCTCGACGTGCGCGCGGGCACCGCGGGCGCCGGCAATCCGCCGAACAGGTGCGTGACGGGTTTCCGGTAGCTCGCCTCGACCGTGCCGCGCCGGGAGTGCGAGCTCGGGACGTGGCGGAACTCCGGGTAGGCGCGGTCGAGCAGCACCTTCTGGAAGTCGACCTCCCGCTTCCAGAAGGGCTCCGCCCGGAGCGCGGCGGCGACGACGCGGTCGTCGAGATAGGGGAAGACGGAATCCACCTTGCCGGCGAGCAGGGAGAGCGCGAAGAGAGACGTCGTCCGCCTCGATCGCCCGACCAGCTCGAGCAGGAAGACGCGGTTCGGGTTCTCCGGCAGGTCGGTGATCATGGCTCGGACGCGCTCGTGCAACGTCCCGCCGAACCGGGAGCGGAGCGCGCCGGAGAGGTAGGGCGAGAGGTGGTTGCGCCAGAAGGCGGCTAGGAAGTCGGGCTCGCCGTACCGTCGCGCCACGTCGGTGCCGCAGATCGCGAGGTCGGAGTTGCAGAGCGTGTCGCCGCCGAGCCCGTCGAAGTTCGTGCCCGAGCCGTGCGGGATGATGTCCCGCAGCGGCATGACCCACGCGTGCTCGTCGGCCTGCCCTCCGAGGATCCGTTCCCGCACCTCGATCAGGCGCGCCATGTCCGCGCAGTCGGGGACCGGCACGCTCGTGTGGAGCGCGCTCCCCGCGGGAAGCAGGCTCCTCGCCACCGCGTCCTCGATCGACACGGGCTCGTCGAAGTTCTTGTCGAGGATCTCGACCGTGTACGTGCGCGGGACGACGCCCTGGCGCCGGAGCTCGAGCAGGATCCGGCGCGAGTCGTAGCCGCTGCTGAGGAGGCAGATCGGATCGCGGACGATCCGCCGGAAGTCCGCGATCGAGGCCTCGAACGCCTCGAGATTCTCCTTCACGGAGGACTCGAGGTCGCGCGAGCCGACGTATTCGAGCCGGTCGTACCACCAGTACCGGCCCGACGCCACGGCGCCGTTGCCGTCGATCCGGACGTACCGGCCGGGCTCGATCCGCTTGATCTCCTTGAAGAAGGTCCGATCGGCGCACGGGTGGCCGACGGCCAGGTACTCCTCGATCCCGTCGTAGTCCGCCGTGCACGCGACCTGCTGCTTCAGCGCGGCGAAGTCGGTGTCGAGCAGCAACCCGGGCCCCCCGGCGGCGTGGAAAAGGGGGAAGAACCCCTTCTTGTCCACGGCGCAGTGGACCGTTCCGGTCGTGGGGTCGTCGATCAGGATCGCGTAGACGCCGTTCCGGTCGAACGCGGCCTCGGCGCCCCGCCGCCGGTAGGTCTCGTAGACCTCGCGAGCGCCGCGGCCGGGATCGTCGTCCCGGTACCACCCGGGATCCACGACGTACCCGCAGACGGCACAGAAAGAGCCGGTTTCCGGGTCCTCGTGGCGGAAGAGCCGTACCGCGCTGCCGGGGATCTGCTCCCAGTGCAGCGCGACGCGGCGCCCCGGGCGATCGCCGGCGCGGACGGTTGCGGAGAGTCTCATGCGTGGGGGGGCGGGGGCCTCCGGTTCACGCTCCCAGCCCGAAGCCCGCGTGGAGGATCCGCATGGCCTCCTCCCCGTGGCGGCTCGGGATGATGCAGGAGACCTTGATCTCGGTCGAGATGGCGAGCCGGATCGGGATCCCGGCCCCGCTCAGGAGCGCGAAGACCTTCTGCGCGACGCCCGCGTGGGTCCGCATGCCGATCCCGACGGCGGACACCTTGGCCACGTCGCGGTCCACGAGCACCTCGCGCGCGCCGAGGTCGCGGACGACCGGCTCGATGCTCGCCCGCGCGGCGTCGAGCCTGCTTGCCTCGATGGTGAAGGTGACCGTCACGGTCCGGTCGGTCCCGACGTTCTGGGAGATCAGGTCGACCGAGATGTCGTCGATCGCGAGGGGCTCGAAGACCTTGGCGAGCAGATCCGGCCGGTCCTCGAGCCCGACGATGGACACCTCCGCCTGGTTGGCGTCGCAGGCGATCCCCGTCACCACCGGCGATTCGAGATCGTCGATTTCCGGCATGATGTACGTGCCCTCCCGGTCGGAAAACGTCGAACGGACGTGGATCCGGATCCTGCCCTTCTTGCCGAGCTCGACGGAGCGGATCTGCATCACCTTGGCGCCCAGCGAGGCCAGCTCCAGCATGTCCTCGCTCGAGATCCTGTCCAGCTTGCGTGCGTCGGGGCAGACCCCCGGATCGGCCGTGTAGACGCCCTCGACATCGGTGAAGATCTCGCACTCCTCGGCGCGCATCGCCACGGCGAGCGCGACGGCGGTCGTGTCGGAGCCGCCGCGGCCGAGCGTGGCGACGTTGCCGTCGTCGTCGATGCCCTGGAACCCCGTCACGACCGCCACGGACCCCGTCTCCAGCAGCGACAGCAGCTCGACGGAGTCGACGGAGCGGATCCGCGCGTTCTGGAAGCGGCCGTCGCAGCGCAGCAGGACCTGGTGCGCTGTGAGCGACCGCGCGCGGATGCCGAGAGACTGCAGGGCGAGCGCCATGAGGGCGGCGCTCACCTCCTCGCCGGTCGCGACGAGCGCGTCGACCTCGCGGAGCCGTTGCCGGTCGGTGCCGTTGCCGAAACAGCCGGCGAGCTTCAGGAGACGGTTCGTCTCCCCGGCCATCGCGCTCACGACGACGATGACCGACCGGCCGTCCGCGACGGCGTTCGCGGTCCGCCGTGCTGCCATGCGGATGCGGTCGACGTCGCCGAGGCTCGTCCCGCCGTACTTCTGCACGAGGATGCGCAAGCGAGGTTCCTCAGGCCGCCTCGACCGCCGCCGTCGCCTCGTCGAAGATGCGGATCGTCGCGTCCGCGTGCTCCGCGGTGAACACCAGCGAGGGGATGAACCGCACCACGCCGTCGTGGCGGCCGGCGAGCTCGACCATGAGGCCGCGCCGCAGGCACTCGGCGCGGACGCGCTTCGCCTTCTCGTACGACGGCGTCTTCGTCCCGTCGCCCTCGAGGACCTCCACGCCGAGCATGAAACCGAGCCCCCGGCACTCCCCGAGGAAGGACCGCTTCTCGACGACGCGGGAGAGACCCGCCTTGAGGCGCGCGCCCACCTCGGCGACGTGCGCGACGATGTCGTGGCTCTGCATGAACTCGATCGCAGCGACCCCGGCGGCCATCGCGGGAAGGAACCCGCGGAAGGTGCCGACGTGCGCCCCGGGCTTCCAGACGTCGAGCTCCTTCCTGTAGAGGACGACGGCCATGGGGAAGCCGCCTCCCCCGATCGCCTTGGACATGAGGATCACGTCCGGCTCGATGCCGGCGTGCTCGAACGCGAACCACCTGCCCGTCCGGCCCATGCCGGCCTGGATCTCGTCGACGATCAGCGGCACCTGGTGCGCCTTCGCGATCTCGGCGATCCGCCGGAGGAACGGCACGGGGGCCACGACGCTTCCGCCCTCGCCCTGGACCGCCTCGAGGATGATCCCGGCCGGCTTCGTGACGCCGGACGACGGGTCGGCGAGGACGCTCTCCGTGAACTTCGCGCAGGCGAGGTCGCAGCTCTCCGGCTTGAGGCCGAGCGCGCAGCGGTAGCAGTAGCCGTAGGGCATGAAGTGCACGTCGGGCATCAGGTTCGCGATCGCATCCTTCGGATCCCGCGACCCGGTCACCGAGAGCGCGCCGTGCGTCATGCCGTGATAGCCCCCCTGGAACGAGAGGATCGAGCGACGCCCGGTCGCCGTCTTGACCAGCTTGATCGCGGCCTCCGTGGCGTCGGCGCCGGTGGGGGCCGCGAAGTGGATCTTCATCTTGCCCTGCAGGCTCTCGGGCAGGAGCGAGAGGACCTTCGTCGTGAACCGGTCCTTGGTGGGGGAGGGAAGGTCGAGGGTGTGGATCGCCTGGCCCATCTGCTCGGTCGCCGCGGCGATCACGTCCGGGTGGTTGTGGCCGACGCACACCGTCCCGGCGCCCGCCCACGCGTCGATGTAGACGTTGCCGTCCACGTCCTCGACCGTCGCCCCGCGCGCCCGCGCGACGGCGAACGGGAACCCGCGCGGGTACGTGCGGGCATTCGACTCGCGCTCGGCCTGGCGCTCGAGGAGCGCGCGCGAAGCGGGGCCCGGCGGCGGGATCCGGATCGACGGCGCGCCCGGGAAGCTCAGATCGGCGATGTCCATGGCCCAGCCTTCTCGTTGTGCGACAACGAGTCCCAATTGCCTTCGGCCGGCGCGTCGCGCGTGCCGGACGCGTCGCGAGGGATTCCCTGCGCGGCATCTACCTATCGGAAGGGCTGCCGGTGCGGCTGAACGGAGGGGGCTCCGGGGGCGGCATGATCACGGCTCCCCGGGGGTGCCGTGGCCCGACTGGGCGGAGACGCGTGGCGCATGGTGCCGCGGTCGCGCCGAGGGAGGTCGGCAGTGCTCGCGCCGTCATCTCCGCGACGCTTGTCGGCCCGGATGGAGGCCGCGCGAGCGCGGCGGCTCCCGACGGGACCGTCCCGACCGGGGAGCGGTTCGCCTTGACCCCCACCCGCCTTCCTATAGGCTCACGGAAGCGGCGGTGGGGGATGCAGGTTCTCTAGATGGTTCGTACCCAACGCCTCCGTTTCGAGGCGCCGCCCCCGCCTGCGGAGTGCGGCCCGGAGGAGTTCTTCCTCGGCATCTGGTGGCCCAAGGGGGATCGCCTCGCGGTCGAGTTCCCCGACGGGGCGCCGTACGAGACGCTCACGGGCCCGAACTGGGTCCTCGCCTCGAGCCGCTCGCCGATCTCCTCCGAGCCCCGATCGCTCGTGCACCGCGACGGCCGCGGGGGCATCGCCTTCCGCGGTTATATCGTCGATCCCGCCGTGCACGGGTGGTGCGATTCCCGTGCGATCCTCGACGCGTGGTGGGAGCGGGCGCCGGCCCTCCCCAACGGCGCGTTCGCGGTCGCCCGCCTCGACGACCGGAGCGGGGATCTCGAGCTCGCCGACGACCTGCTCGGCGTCGGCTCGCTCTACTACCGCACCTTCGGCCGCGCCGTGCTGTTCGCGACGAGCCCCCGGTACCTGCGCATGCCGGGGGACGTGCTGGACGCCGTGGCCTGGCGTCTCCGCCTCTCCGCGAGCACGGTCGTGGGGAACGACTCCCTCGTGGAAGGGATCCATCGCGTCCCCGGCGGCAGCCGCGTCCGGTTCGCGCCGGACGGAACGCAGCGGACGGAGTCCTGGATCCCAAAGGACTTCCTCGGCCCGGCGACGGTCCCTGCGGACAGAGGCGCCCTCGATCGGCTCGAGTCCGCGTTCGCGCGCGCGGTCGAGCGCTGCTGCGCGCTTCCCGGGCTCCAGGCGGTGTTGCCCCTCTCCTCGGGCCATGACAGCCGCAGGATCCTCGCGGCCCTCCTGCAGCTCGGCGTGCCCTTCGAGGCCCTGACCGTCCGGATGCTCGACAGGGCGGGGCGTGACCTCGACGCGCGGTACGCGGCCGAGCTGTCGTCCCGCTACGGCTTCCCTCACCGGGCGTTCGATCTGCCCGACGTCGAGCGCTTCGCCGCTCTCGATCGCGACCGGCGCCTCGTGATGCACGGCGAGAGCCTGCTCCACGCATGGATCCTGCCGCTCTGCAACGGCCTGCCGTCGCGGCCGTCCATGATCCTCGACGGCCTCGCGGGGGACATCCTCGGGGAGACCGGCTTCATGGTCGCATCGCTCGTACGGCCGGACACCTCGCATCAGGAGATCCGCGATCGCCTGATCAAGGACGACTTCGAGACGCTCTTCCGGGCGCCCTTCTGGCCCTCCCGCGAGATCGCCGGCGCCCGCGTCGAGGAGTGGCTCCGCACGCTTCCCGCGGGTCCCGCCGGGGAATGGGCCTTCCTGCTGACGCGCACGCGGCGCGAGATCGCCGCGTGGTCCCAGAGGCTCATCCCCGCGGGCCACGTGCCGGTGTACCCCTACCTCGACATCGACTACGTCCGCGTGGCGCTCGAGATCGACGCGCTCGCCAAGCTGCATCAGTCGTTGCAGGGCCGCTGCCTCGAGGCCTTCCATCCCGAGCTCGCGGCGGTCCCCGGGAACCGCGACGTCCCCGCGGACCTCCCCCGCGAGGGGGCCGACCACGAGGAGGCGAGGGATCTCGCGTGCCTGCACGCGCTCGAGGCGGACATCCCGGCATCGGAGCGCTTGAGCGGGCTGCTTCCCTGGTCCTACCGCGCGCTCCACTGGACGGCGTACCGGAGCGTGTCCGCCGCGACGCGCGTGCGCTGGTGGCGCAACCCGCTGCTCGAGATGCTCTTCGTGCAGCGGTCCGCGAGGCCGGCGTGGCACCCGACGGACGGCGCCTCCGCCAGCTGACGCTCCCGGGTAGGACGTCGCGAGCGGCCCCCGGAGCCCCCTCCCTTCCCCGGCCCGGCCCCAAGCGTTGACCTCGGCCCCGGCCTCCATGATCATCTTGCTTCTGGCACCGTCCGGGACACCTCCATGGGACGCATCTTCGAACGCAGGAAGACCACGATGTTCGCGCGCTGGGACCGGATGGCGAAGCAGTTCGCCCGGTGCGCGAAGGAGCTGACGATCGCCGCCAAGCGCGGCAGCCCCGATCCCGCCGCGAACCCCGCGCTGCGCCGCGCGATGCAGAACGCACGCGCGGTGAACATGCCGAAGGAGAAGATCGAGGCGGCGATCCGGCGCGCCACGGGCCACGACGCGGTCGACTACCAGGAGATCCTCTACGAAGGGTACGGGCCGCACGGGGTCGCGATCCTCGTCGAGACGGCGACCGACAACCCGACGCGCACGGTCGCCAACGTCCGCCGGCACTTCCACGAGTACAAGGGCAACCTCGGCGCCGCGGGCAGCGTCGCGTTCCAGTTCAGGAGGATGGGGGTCTTCCGCCTCGACGCGGCGGGCCTCGACGCGGACGAACTCGAGCTCCTCATGATCGACCACGGCCTCGACGAGATGCGCGAGTCGGAGGGCGAGAAGGGCGAGCCGCAGCTCGTGCTCCGCTGCGCGTTCACCGACCTCGGCCGCCTGCAGCGCGCGCTCGAGGAGCGGGGCGTGAAGCCGCTCTCCGCCGGGCACGAGTACGTCTGCACGAACCACGTCGAGCTGCCGGAGGACCAGGCGAAGGAGGTGCTCGAGCTGATCGACGCGCTCGAGCAGGACGACGACGTGCAGCGCGTGTTCCACACGCTCGCGTGAGCGATGAGAGGGGGCTCCGGCGCGGACGAGAACGGCCGGATCGAGCCCACGGTGGCGACGCTGGGGCGGATCGCAGGGGGGCTCGGCGTCCCCGTGACGTCCGTGTTCGAGGTCGATGCCGGGCTGCGCGCCCACAGGTGCCCGGTGAGCGCATCCGGGCGTTGCATCGGCGAGCAGATCCGCAGCCACCACGGGATCCCGCCGCGCGGCGGCAAGGCGAGCTACGGCGCGGAGGAGCTTCGCATCCTGCGTGTGGCGGACTACCTCGTCCTCCACGGGAGGAAGGAAGTGCGCCGCTCGCTCGCCGTGCTTCTCGAGGCGCTCGTCGACAGGGCGGGCGGAGGACCCCGCTCGGTCCGGTAGGCGGCGGGCTCAATGCCTTCGAAGCGCTGCGTCGAGAGGCGCAGCCGTCACTTCGCCGCGGCAGCCTCGCCTCGCGCCTTCCACTCCGCCGCCTTCCCGGGCCTCTTCCACGCCTCGTAGAGCCTGACGATCCGTGCGAGCGCCTCGCGCTTGTGGAAGGAGAGGGGGCCCGGGGGCAGCATCTTCTCGTAGCCCTCGATCAGGAGCGGCTCCGCCTCGGCGTGCCTCCCCTGGCCGGAGAGCGCCTCGCCGAGCATGCTCAGCGCGTCCCAGCGGAGCCAGCTGTCGGGCAGCTCCTTCTCGCGGATGGCGAGGCACTCGCGCAGAATGACGTCGGCCTCGGCCCACCTCGCCTGCTTCAGGAGGCACGTCCCGACGACCGCGAGCGCGCTGTGCGACCGCGCGCGCGCCAGCAGCTCGCGGCCGACCGCGTCGGCGCCGATGAAGTCCTCCTTCGCGAGGAGCACATGGAGGAGGCTGTGGAGACTCGTGGTCACATGGGGGTGGTCGCCCCCGAGCTCCTTCCGGCGGATCGCAAGCGCCGTCGCGAGATGCGGCTCCGCCTTGTCGTGGAGTCCGAGGTTCTGGTATGCGATGCCCATTGTCGTGCGGACGGCCGCCTCGACCTCGGGGTCGCCCGTAAGGCGCGTCCCGAGATCGCGGTCGAAGTCGTCGAGGAGCTGCCGGACCGTGTAGTTCCTGCCCTTCGCTTCGTGCGGGTCGGCCGAGCCCAGCATGTCCTGCACCAGGTCCACGACCGTCTTCGCCCGCTGCGCGTCGCTCTCCGCCTCCTTCTCCTTCGCCTCGGCGAGCGCCCGCTGCTCGGCCTCGCTCGCCCGCGCCTCCTCCGCCGCGGCCTCGTCGCGCGCGGCGGCCTCGTGGGATGCGCGGGCCCGCCCCCGCCGCTCCGCGGCGTCCGCATATCCCGCGAGCGACAGCGCGACGCCCGCGACCAGCGTGGTGAAGACGGCCGAAGCCGCCGCGACCGCGATGCGGTGCCGCCGGACGTACTTCCGCGCCCGATAGGCGGGGCTCGGCGGGCAAGCGGCGACCGGCTGGTCCTCCATGTGCCGCTGGATCTCGAGCGCCAGCGCGTTCGCGGTCTCGTAGCGCCGCGACCGGTCCTTCTCGAGCGCCTTCATCACGATCCAGTCGAGGTCGCCCCGCAGCGCGCGGCCGAGGAGTCTCCCCGCCGTGTGCCGCTTCGACGCGACGGCCTCGAGCTCTTCCCCCATCGTGGAGACCCGCGTGCTCGGCTTAGGCGGGTCGATCTCGCGGATCGTCCTGAAGATCTCGCCGTATCCCCTCTCCGCGAGGGTATCGAGGTCGTGCGGCTTCGTCCCCGTCAGCAGCTCGTAGAGCAGCACGCCGAGCGAGTAGATATCGGCGCGCGTGTCCACGTCGAGGCCGCTCATCTCGGCCTGCTCGGGCGCCATGTACTCCGGCGTCCCGATCATCTGCCGGAACTCCGTGAAGAGCGTCTTGTCCGTCAGGTGCCGGTCCGTCGCCTTCGCGATCCCGAAGTCGATGATCTTCGGCACGGGCTTTCCGTCGTGGAGCGCGACGAGGACGTTCGACGGCTTCAGGTCGCGGTGGATGATCCCCTTCTGGTGCGCGTGCTGCACCGCGTGGCAGACCTGCCGGAAGAGGTCGAGCCGGGCCGCGGTGTCGAGGCGCGCCTGGTCGCAGAAGTCCGTGATCGGGATGCCCTTCACGAGCTCCATCACGAAGTAGGGCCGGCCGCCGTCGGTCGCGCCCGCATCGAGGACCTTCGCGATGCACGGGTGGTCCATGAGCGCAAGCGCCTGGCGCTCGGCCTCGAACCGCGCGATCACCTGCCGCGTGTCCATGCCGAGCTTGATGACCTTGAGCGCGACGATGCGCCGCACGGGATCGGTCTGCTCGGCCTGGTAGACGACGCCGAAGCCGCCCTCGCCGAGCTGCTGGAGGAGCTTGTAGCGTCCGATGAGGCTGCCGGGACCTTCCTGGCTCATCGTTTCGCCCTCCACTCCGCGGCCTTGTCGGACTTGCCCCAGTCCTCGTAGAGCTTCGCGAGCCGGTCGAGCGCCTCCCGCTTGCGGAAGGAGAGGGGGTCCGGGGGCAGCATCTTCTCGTAGCCCTCGATCAGGAGCGGCTCGGCCTCGGCGTGCCTGCCCTGGCCGGAGAGCGCCTCGCCGAGCATGCTCAGGGCATTCCACCGGAGCCAGTGGTCGGGAATCTCCCTCTCGCGCGTCGCGAGACACTCCCGCAGGACCGGCTCCGCCTCGGCGAACTTCGCCTGCTCGATGAGGCACAGGCCGACGGCTGCGAGCGTGCCGTGCGAGTGCTCGCGCCCGAGCAGCTCCCGGCCGACCGCCTCGGCGGCCGGGTAGTCCTCCTTGGCGAGGAGCACGTGGAGGAGGTTGTTGAGGCTCTCGGCCACGTCGGGGTGCTCCTCCCCGAGCCTCTTCCGCCGGATCGCGAGCGCCTCGCGGTTCAGGCGCTCCGCCTTGTCGAACTCCCCCTTGGCGTGAAGGACCAGGGCCAGGTTGTTGAGGCTCGCCGCCACGCTCGGGTGCTCTTCCCCGAGCGACCTGCGAAAGATGGCGAGCGCCTCGCGGTTGAGCTTCTCGGCACCGTCGTGATCCCCTCCGGCTTGGAGCACCAGTGCCAGGTTGCTGAAGCTCACGGCCACTTCGGGGTGCTCCGCCCCGAGCGACCTCCGCTTGATCGCGAGCGCCTCGCGATGGAGGCGCTCCGCCTCGTCGAGCTGCCCCTTGGCCCCGAGGATCGTGGCCAGGTTGCCGAGGCTCACGGCCACCGAGGGATGTTCCATCCCGAGCGACTTCCGCTTGATCGCGAGCGCCTCGCGATGGAGCATCTCGGCCTCGTCGCGCGCCCCCTTGGCCCGGAGGACACTGGCCAGGTTGCCGAGGCTCGTGGCGACGTCGGGGTGCTCCGCCCCAAAAGCCTTGCGTAAGATCGCGAGCGCTTCGCGGTGGAGCCGCTCCGCCTCGTCGTAGCGTCCCTTGGCGTAGAGGGCGCGGGCGAGGTTGTGGAGGCTCGTCGCCGCGCGGGGGTGCTCTGCCCCCAGCGAATTGCGGACGATCGCAAGAGCCTCGCGCTGGAGCGCCTCTGCCTCGTCGTAGACCCCCCGTGCATCGAGGATCCCGGCCAGGTTGTTGAGGTCCGTTGCCACGTCGGGGTGCTCCGCCCCAAGAGCTGCCCGGCTTATCGCGAGCGCCTCGCGCTGGAAGCGTTCCGCGTCGTCATAGAGCCCCCTGGCCTGGAAGACACGAGCGAGGCCGCCGAGGCTCGCGGCCACGTCGGGGTGCTCAGCCCCGAGCGACCTTCGATAGATCGCGAGCGCCTCCCGGTGAAGCCGCTCCGCCTCGTCGAGGTCCCCCTTGGATCCGAGGACCAGAGCCAGGTTGTTGAGGCTCGTCGCCACTTGGGGGTGGTCCGGTCCGAGGTCCTTCCGCACGATGGCGATCGCTTCGCGGCTGAGCTGCTGCGCCTCGTCGTCCTCTCCCTTCCTGTGAAGGACGATCGCGAGGCCGCTGAGCGTCGTTGCCACATGCGGATGCTCCTCCCCGAACGCCTTCCGCAGGATCGCGAGCGCCTCGCGGTACCGCATCTCCGCTTCGTCGTAGGCCCCCTTGGCCTCGAGGACCGCGGCCAGGTTGGCGAGGCTCAGGGCCACCGGCGGGTGCTCCTCCCCGAGCGCTCTCCGCACGATCGCGAGCGCCTCGCGGTGAAGCCGCTCCGCCTCGTCGTACTCGCCCCTTGCGCCAAGGACGAGGGCCAGGTTGTTGAGGTTCGTCGCCGCGCGGGGATGCTCTTCCCCCAGCGAGTTGCGGACGATCGCAAGAGCTTCGCGCTGGAGCGTTTCTGCCTCGTCGTAGGCCCCCTGGTCGCGGAGCACCTCGGCCAGGTTGTTGAGGTTCGTGGCCACGTGCGGGTGCTTCTCCCCGAGCGACCTCTTGAGGATCGCAAGCGCATCGCGATGGAGCCGCTCCGCCTCGTCGAGCTTCCCGCCGGCCTTGAGGATCAGCGCCAGGTTGTTGATGCCCTGGGCGACGTGGAGGCTCTCCTCCCCGAACTCGTCCCGCAGGATCGCCACGGCCTCGCGAGCGTGACGCCCCGCCTCCTCATAGCGGCCCTGATGGCGCTCGCAGTCCGCGATCCACTTGAGGTTCCCGGCGGTCTCCACATGGGAAGCGCCGGGCAGGCGCCTCCGGATCGCCAGCGCCCGCTCCATCTCCCCCTGCGCGGCCGCGTAGTCGCCCAGGTCGTGAAGCAGATGCGACCGAAGACCGAGGCTCCGGGCGAACTCCTCGCTCTCCTCGCCGAACACCTGCCGCCGGGCCGCGAGGGCCCACATCACGTGCGCATCCGCCTTCTCGTGGAGTCCGAGGCCCAGGTACGCCTCGCCCATCGTCGCGCGGACCGCGGCTTCCACGTCGGGCTGGCCCTTGAGCCTCGTCCCGAGGTCGCGGTCGAAGTCGTCGAGGAGCTGGCGGACGGTGTAGTCCGGTCCCCTGACCGCGTCCGGGTCCGCCGACGAGAGCATCTCGTGCACGAATCCCATCACGGCCTCCGCGCGGGACTCCTCGGTCCGCGCGGCGGCGGCGCCGGCCTCGGCCCGCGCGCGCTGCGCCTTCTCCGCGCTCTGCGCGGTCCTCGCGGCGTCGGCCTTCCGCATCGCTTCCGCCGTCGCCTCCTCCTCGGCGGCAGCCTGGACGTTCGCCTCGTGCATCCCCGCGTACCCGAGGGCGCCGCTCACGACGAGCGCGAGGACGACCGCGCCCGCGGCGATCGTCCCGGCCCGGTGGCGTCGGAGGTATTTCCGCGCCCGGTACGAAGCGCTCGGCGGCGTCGCCCGTACCGGCTCGTCCTCGAGGAAGCGCTGCACGTCCGCCGCGAGCCCGTTCGCCGTCTCGTACCGCCGCGAACGGTCCTTCTCGAGCGCCTTCATCACGATCCAGTCGAGGTCGCCGCGCACGAGCCGGCCGAGGAGCTTCGGCGCCGTGTGCCGCTTCCTCGCGACCGCGTCCGCTTCCGCCCCCATCGTCGAGATCCGCGTGCTCGGCCGCGGCGGGTCCACCTCGCGGATCGTGCGCAGGACCTCGTCGTACCCTTTCTTCAGGAGCGTCCTCATGTCGAACGGCTTCGTCCCGGTCAGGAGCTCGTAGAGAAGCACGCCGAGCGAGTAGACGTCCGCGCGCGTGTCGACGTCGAGCCCCGAGAGCTCCGCCTGCTCCGGCGCCATGTACTCCGGCGTCCCGATCATCTGCCGGATCTCGGTGAAGAGCGTCTTCTCGGTCAGGCTTCGCCCCGTCGCCTTCGCGATGCCGAAGTCGATCACCTTCGGCACCGGCACGCCGTCGTGGAGCGTCACGAGGACGTTGCTGGGCTTGAGATCGCGGTGGATCACCCCCTTCTGGTGCGCATGCTGGACCGCGTGGCAGACCTCGCGGAAGAGCGCGAGCCGGCCGCGCGTGTCGAGCCCCGCCCGGTCGCAGTACTCGGTGATGGGTACGCCCCGCACGAGCTCCATCACGAAGTAGGGCCGCCCGCTCTCCGTCGCGCCGCCGTCGAGCACCTTCGCGATGTTTCTGTGGTCCATGAGCGCGAGCGCCTGCCGTTCCGCCTCGAACCGCGCGACCACCTGCTTCGTGTCCATGCCGAGCTTGATGATCTTCAGCGCGACCTTCCGCCTCACGGGATGGTCCTGTTCTGCCAAGTAGACGACGCCGAATCCGCCCTCGCCGATCGCCTGGAGGAGCTTGTAGGGGCCGATGACGGTGCCCGGCCCCTCGGCGGGCGCGATCCGAGGGGGTTCCGGGGGCATGTCGTCGTGCGCCTCGATCAGATCGAGGATCTCGCGGCGCAGCCCGGGATCCGCGCACTCCGCGTCGATGCACGCCGCACGTTCCTCCGCCGGGAGCGCCAACGCCTTCGCGAAGACCTGCTTCGCGATCTGCCATCTCCGGTCGTCCATGGTCACCCCTTGGACAGCTCGCGATGGAGGAACGAGCGCGCCATCGTCCACTCCCGCCGGAGCGTGCGCGGGCTCACTCCGAGCGCTTGCGCCGCCTCCTCCTCGGAGAGGCCGGCGAAGAAACGGAGCTTCACGATCGAGGCCATGCGGGCGTCCTGCTTCTCAAGGCGGGAAAGTGCCTCGTCGACGGCCAGGATTTCCGCCGGATCGTGCCGGGTGGCGAGGTCGACGAGGTCCAGCACGACGCGGAGCCGCTTGCCGCCGCGCTTCTGGCTGTCGCGTGCGCGGGCGTGGTCGATGAGGATCCGGCGCATCGCCTCCGCCGCGGCGGCGTAGAAGTGCGCCTTGCTCGACCACGCGAGCGACTCCCCGCCCACGAGGCGCAGGTAGGCCTCGTGGACGAGCCCGGTCGGCTGGAGGAGATGGTCCGGCCGCTCGTCCTCCATCTGCCGCGCAGCGATCGCGCGCAGGTGGTCGTAGACGAGCGGCAGCAAGGCCGCGTCGTCCACCCGTGCGCCGTCCCGTGCTTCGCGCAGGATGCGGGAGACCTCCCTCGAGGCGGGATCCGAGCTCATCGGGGCAGGTCGCGATTATGTGGCGTCGCCGGTCTCCCGAACAAGCCCAAAAGCATGCGAGGCGGGCCGGCCGCGGGTCACCACCCACGCCGTCATCACGGCGACGAAGTGCCGGAATCCGGGCCCCGTGAAGCAGCGCTCGAAGGTCGAGAGCAGCGGAAGCAGAGCCGAAGAAATACAATGGGACTGCATTCGGGCTCTCCTCCGGCGCGTGGCGGCGGACCTACTTCCATGCGTCGGCAGGAAGGCCTTTTTTCTGCCCTCCGGACCTCTCAAAACCGCGAAACTCGAGGCGCCAGCGCTGGCGCACTTTTCGGGCGCGCTGGGCCGGGGGCACGCCGAGCCGCGGGTCCTCATCGTCTCGTCGCGAGGGGCGACCATAGCGGCTGGGCGCCGAGAGGCGGGTCGGCCCGGGGGGGCGCCGGGGAGTGGGCGCGGCGGGGGAGCGGTGCCGGCGCGCCGGCCGCGTCGTCGGGGCCCCGCAGGCGCGCGGCGCGTGCCGGCTTGTCCGCCAGCGCCCCTTCCGGCACACTCGGCTCGTCGTGGACGACGTCGCACGGCTTCTGGAGGAGGGGGGCGGGGACCTCGCGGAGCGCCTCTTCCCCTTGGTCTACGCCGAGCTCCAGACCCTCGCCCGGCGCCACATGGCCGCCGAGCGCCCCGGTCACACCCTCGAGGCCACCGCGCTCGTCCACGAGGCCTACCTCCGGCTCGTCCGCGGTCCGGTCGCGTGGTCG
The DNA here is from genome assembly GCA_011525755.1 of Planctomycetaceae bacterium. GTDB lineage: Bacteria > Planctomycetota > PLA2 > PLA2 > PLA2 > PLA2. The sequence goes on along the minus strand of WYBS01000190.1, from coordinate 10,584 downwards.
AGCCGGGCGGAGTTCTTCCACGCGGCCGCGCGGGCCATGCAGCAGATCCTCGTCGACCACGCCCGCCGCGTCGGGCGACTAAAGCGCGGGGGCGCCAGGCGGCGGGTACCCCTGAGCGCTGTCGACCTCGCCGCCGACCACGACCCCGAGGAAATTCTGGCCCTCGACGAGGCCGTTCAGCGCCTGGAGGGAAAGGACGCCCAGACCGCGCAGGTCGTGCGGCTGCGCCTCTTCGCCGGCTTGAGCGTGGAGGAGACGGCCGCGAGCCTGGGCCTGTCGGAGCGGACCGTGAAACGCGAGTGGTCCGTCGCGCGGGCGTGGCTCTATGCCGCGCTCCACGGGCTTCCCCCCGCGTGAAGGAGGCGATCATGGAGCCCGAAGGCTGGAACAAGGTGAAGGAGATCGCAGCCGAGGCGATGGAGAAGAGGGCGCCGGAGCGCGCCGCCTTCCTCGATCGCGCATGCGGCGGGAACGCGGCGCTGCGGGCGAGCGTCGATGCGCTCGTGCGCGCGCACGACCGGGCGGGCCCGTTTCTGGCGGAGCCGACGGCGGGCGCCCCGCGCGCGGAATCCGTCGAGGCGGAGGGCGCGGTCATCGGGCGCTACAAGCTCCTGCAGAAGATCGGAGAGGGAGGCTTCGGTGTCGTCTACATGGTGGAGCAGACCGCGCCCGTGCGCCGGAGGGTGGCGCTCAAGGTGATCAAGGCCGGCATGGACACGCGGCAGATCGTCGGCCGCTTCGAGGCGGAGCGGCAGGCGCTGGCGCTCATGGACCACCCGCACATCGCGAAAGTGCTGGACGCGGGGACGACGGAGGCGGGGCGCCCCTACTTCGTCATGGAGCTCGTCAAGGGCGTCCCGGTCACGGAGTACTGCGACCAGGCGCAGCTGGACACCGCGCAACGCCTCGACCTCTTCCAGAAGATCTGCCACGCGGTGCAGCACGCGCACCAGAAGGGGGTGATCCACCGGGACCTGAAGCCGTCGAACGTCCTGGTGACGCTCCACGACGGCGTGGCGGTGCCGAAGGTGATCGACTTCGGCGTGGCGAAGGCGCTCGACCACCGGCTGACGGAGAAGACGGTGTTCACGGAGTTCCGGCAGATGATCGGGACGCCCGACTACATGGCGCCCGAGCAGGCCGAGATGAGCGGCCTCGACGTGGACACGCGGGCGGACGTGTACTCGCTGGGCGTTCTCCTCTACGAGCTGCTCACTGGAACGAAGCCCTTTGACGCGCGGGAGCTGCTCTCCCGGGGCTACGAGGAGATGCTGCGCACGATTCGCGAGGTGGACCCGCCGAAGCCGAGCACCCGGCTGTCGACGATGGGGGAGGGCCTCCTCCTCGTGGCGCGCAAGCGGGACACGCCGCCGCGCCTGCTCGGCCGCATCGTACGGGGCGACCTCGACTGGATCGTGATGAAGGCGATGGAGAAGGACCGCGCGCGACGCTACGAGACGGCGAACAGTCTCGCGATGGACGTGGGGCGCTTCCTCCGCGACGAGCCCGTGCTCGCGCGGGCGCCGAGCACGGCGTACCGCCTGCGGAAGTACGTGCGGCGCCACCGCGCGGGGGTAACGGCGGCCGTGCTGATCCTGGGCGCGCTCGTGGCGGGGGCGGGCGCCGCCACCGTTGGCCTCGTGCGGGCACGGGCGCAGGAGCGCGAGGCGCGGCGGGAGGCGGCGCGGGCGAGCACGATCCAGGGCCTGCTCGGGGAGATGCTCGCGGCGTCCAATCCGTGGGAAAGGAAGGGGCCGAACTACACCGTCCGGGAGCTGCTCGACGACTTCGACCGCCGCATGACGAGCGACCTCGCGACGGAGCCCGCGGTGGAGGCCACCGTCCGGGCGATGATGGCGCGCGCCTTCACGAGCCTCGGCCTCGACGAGCGCGCGGCCCCGCACGCCGAGCGGGCGCTCGAGGTCGGCCTGCCGGCGCTGGGGCCGGACCACGAGGTCCTCGCGGATGCGCTCCGCACCAAGGGAAGGGTCCGGAGCGCCCGGGGCGACTTGGCGGGGGCGGAGCAGTGCCTCCGCGCCGCACTGGCGATGCAGCGGCGGCTCCACGGCCCCGTTCACGAGACCGTGGCCGTGGCCCTCATCGACCTCAGCGCGGCCCTCGAGCGCACCCACCGCTACGACGAGCCGGAGGCGCTCCACGTCGAGGCGATCGCGATCCTGAGACAGGTGCACGGTGGACCGCACCGCGACCTAGCCCACACACTCGCCTCTCTCTCGGACGTCCACGCGCGGCAGCTCGAGCTCGACCAGGCGCTGCGCCTCGCCCGCGAGTCGCAGGCAATGTACGAGGGGCTCTTCGGCAAGGGCCACGTCGAGGTCGCCGACGCCCTCCTGATGGTCGCCGAGGTCCATCAGGCCCGCGGGGAGTTCGCGGACGCGGAGCGTCTCGCGCGCGAGGCGCTCGCGACACTGCGGGAGGGGGCGGGGCCCGACGCGCCGGAGACGATCGGCGCCCAGCGCGTGCTGGGCAATGCCCTGGCCGGCGCGTCGAAGTTTGCGGCCGCCGAGGAGCAGATTGCAGAGGCCCTGGCGCGCTGCCGCGTGGTGTACGGGGATCGCCACCCGACGACGGCCCGGACGCTCGGGAATCTCGGGATCTGCCGTGCGGCGCGTGGCGCGTACGACGGCGCGCTGGACGCGCTGCGCGAAGCGGAGACGACGCTGCGGGCCATTCTGCCGGGGCACAACGAGCTCGCGGTCGTCCTCGGCCACCTCGGCCAGGTCCACGAGCGCCGCGGGGATTCCGATCTGGCGCTGCGCTGTTTCGAGGAGGCGCTGGAGATCACCCGGAAGACGTGGGGAGAAGACCACGCGGAGACCGCCCTCGTGGACGGCATGATCGCGTCGTTGCTCGTGCGGCTGGGCAAGCCCGACGAGGCAGAGCCGCGGCTGCGCCGGGCGCTCGCCATCCAGCGCAGCGTCGTGGGCGTCGCGAGCCCGAACGTGCTGGCCCTGACGAATGACCTCGGGCACGTCCTGTGGCGGCTCGGGAAGCGCGACGAGGCGCGCGCCGTCCTGCGAGAAGCGCTCGACATCGGTCGCGCCCGGCTGCGGGGCCAACGCATGCACAGCCAGTGCGCGGCCAACCTGGCGCAGTACGTCGAGGGCGATGAGTGCGCACGGCTCGTCGAGGAGGCGCTCGCCGTCGCCGGCGACCTCGATGCGGGGTTCCGGCGGCAGCTGGCGATGAACTTGGCGGTCGGGTTCTACGGCCTCTCCCGATGGGAGGAGGCGGCCCGACTCTTCGCGGAGGCGCTGCCGCACCTCGAAGGGCTGCCGGTGGGCGAGCGGACCCGGCTCGACTACCTCCACGCCGCGGCAGCCACCTTCCTCAGCCTCGGGCGGGCGGCGGACGCCGAGGGTCCGGCGCGCGAGTCCCTGGAGCTGCGGCGGCGGCTCGACGTCGACGTCTGGAGGGGCTGCCTCTTCCTCGGCGCGGCGCTCGAGGGGCAGGAGAAGCACGCCGCGGCGGAGCCGCTCCTGCGGGAGGCCCTGCCCGCGATCGTCGCGGGAAGCTGGCTCCATGCCTGGGCCACGAGCCTTCTCGGAGGCGCGCTCGCGGGGCAGGGGCGGTTCGAGGAGGCCAAGCCGCTCGTGGTCGGAGGATACGAGGCGCTGGCGCCGCCCCCCGACGTGGATCTCCACAAGCGCGCCGCCCTCGAGCGCGTGGTCAAGCTCTACGAGGCATGGGGCAAGCCGCAGGAAGCGGAGGAGTGGCGCGCACGCGGGAGCCCGTAGCGCTGCGAGCGAACGCGTGCCCGGGCTCGCGGTTCGCCGCGAGCGCGAGGATCGCCGGCGTGCCGGCGTCGAGCCGGGGCGGGAAATCGCTAGAATCCCGCCGTGGCCGAGTCGACCTGTTGGACCGTGATCCGCGGCGCCGCGGAGGGGCGGTCTTCCGACCGTGAGGAGTTCGCGCGGCGGTACGTGCCTGTCGTGCGCGCGTACCTCGGCGCGCGCTGGCGCGGGACCCAGCTCGCCCAGCAGGTCGAGGACGGCGTGCAGGAGGTCTTCCTCGACTGCTTCAAGGAGGAGGGCGCGCTCCGGCGCGTGGACCCGGCCCGGCCCTTCCGCGCCTTCCTATTCGGGGTGGTCCGCAACGTGGCGTTGCGCGTGGAGGAGCGGCAGGCACGGCGGCGGGAGCAGCCGGCCGAGAGCGGCGCGGACTTCCCCGCCGCCGACCCCGGCCTCTCGGAGGTCTTCGACCGCGCATGGGCGCTCGCGCTGCTCGAGGAGGCGGTCGCGCGCCACCGGACGACCGGCGACGGGCGGCGGGTGGAGCTCCTCCGCCTGCGGTTCGAGGAGGACCTCCCGGTGCGGGAGATCGCGGCCCGGTGGGGGGAGGACCCGGCCCGCGTCCACAAGGAGTACGCCCGCGCCCGCGAGGAGTTCAAGCGCGCGCTGCTCGATGTGGTCGCGTTCCACCACCCCGGCTCGCCGGGGGAGGTGGAGCGGGAGTGCGAACGGCTGCTCGATCTTTTCGCATAATCCCCGGGCGAAAACGCGCCGAGCGCGGGACCCGGTCTGATGGACGACGAGAAGGTCGAGCGGGGGCTCAAGGCCGTTTTCCGGCGCCAGCCGGAGAGCGTCCTCGACGTGATCGAGCGGCTGGTCGGCTCGAGCGCCAGGGTCTTCCTCCGCGAGGCGCCGGAGGAGGACGCGCCCGTGGTCCTCACGCCGGCCGAGGCCGCGCCCGACGACCCGCGCTACCAGATGCAGGGCGAGATCGCGCGCGGCGGCGTCGGGGTGGTGTACCAGGGGCGCGACCGGGATCTCGGGCGAACCGTCGCCCTCAAGGTGCTGCGGAAGGAGTACGCGGAGCATGCACACATCCGCCAGCGCTTCGTCGAAGAGGCGCAGATCGGCGGGCAGCTGCAGCACCCGGGCATCGTGCCGGTGTACGGGCTGGGGGTGCAGGAGGACGGGCGCCCCTGCTTCGCGATGAAGCTGGTGAAGGGGCGCACGCTTGCCGCGCTGCTCCAGGCGCGCGACGGGGCTGGCGCGGAGCAGCGGCGCTTCCTCTCGCTCTTCGAGCAGGTCTGCCAGACGGTCGCCTACGCGCACGCGCGCGGGGTGATCCACCGCGACCTGAAGCCGAGCAACGTGATGGTCGGCGCCTTCGGCGAGGTGCAGGTAGTGGACTGGGGCTTCGCGAAGGTGCTCGCGCGGACGGAGGAGCGGCCGCCGGATGTCAGCGTGATCGCGACGGTGCGGTCGGAGCGGGAGGGGTCGCAGTCCGTGGCCGGGGCGGTGATGGGGACGCCCGCGTACATGGCGCCGGAGCAGGCGCTGGGGCAGGTCGACCTCCTCGACGAGCGGGCGGATGTCTTCGCCCTGGGCGCGATCCTCTGCGAGATCCTCACGGGGCAGCCGCCCTACGAGCCGAACGACCTCGTCGCCGCGGCGCAGGGGCTCCTCGGGGCGCCGCTGGAGCGGCTCGAGCGGTGCGGCGCGGAGGCGGAGCTGGTCGCCCTCGCGCGCCGCTGCCTCGCGCCGGACCGCGGCGCGCGCCCGCACGACGCGGCCGAGGTGGCGGCCGCGATCGCGGCGATCCACGCGGCGGCGGAGGAGCGGGTGCGGCAGGCGGAGATCGAGGCCGTCGAGACCCGCGCGCGGGCGGAGCGGGCGCGCGTGCGGACCGTCCAGGAGCGCGCGCGGGTGGACCGGGAACGCGCCCGGGCGGCGGCGGAGGAGGCGCGCGGGCGGGCGGCGCGGCAGGCGCGGCGCCGGTCGCTCGCGGTCGCGGCGGCCCTGTTCGTGGCGATCGCCGTCACGGGGGGGATCTACACGCTCTCGGCGCGGGAGCGCGAGGCGCGGTCGCGGCGGACGGGCGCCCAGGTCGCCGCGCTCCTCCAGGAGGCGCAGCTCCTGCGGAGCCGCGGGGAGACGGCGGCCGCGCACGCCGCGGCGCACAACGCCCTGGGCCTCGCGCGCGGGGGCGGCGCCGACCACCGGATCCTGGGCGAGGCATTGGATCTCATGACGGCGTTGGAAGGGGACTTGCGGCTCGCCGAGCAGGAGGCCGCCCAGGCCGCGAGCGACGCGGCGCTCCTGGAGCGGCTGGAGTGGATCCGCATGCTCGAGTCCGAGTCCGCCGCGGCCTGGGTGGACCGGGAGTGCCTCGCCGCTCTCGAGTCCTACGGCCTCGACTTCCTGGAGAGCACGCCCGAGGAGGTCGCGGCGCGCCTGCGTTCGCGCGGGGAGGTGTTCGCGTTCGAGGTGGCGTTGACTCTCAACCTGTGGGCGGCGAGGGCACCCGAGCGTAAGGAGCGCCTGCTCGAGACCGCGAAGCTGGCGGATCCGGACCCGTGGCGAGACCGGCTTCGAGACGTGCTCGCGCGTGACGCCCTCGACGAGCTCCACGCCCTGGCGCAGGAGCCGGCCTCGGAGCTGTCGCCGCAGAGCGCGGCCCTGCTGGGGGCCGCCCTGCTGAGCGTCGACTTGCATGCCGCCGCGAAGTTCCTGCGCCGTGCCGTGCGTCGCTATCCGGGCGACGTGTGGCTCAACTACTCCGCCGGCCGGGCGATCGGATACCTGCGGCAAGGGGCCGCGCTCCAGTCGGTCCCCTATCTGCGGGCGGCCCTCGCCCCCGAGGGACGCGAGATCCACCACGTGCTCGGTCAGGCGCTCGAGCGGATCGACGCGCACGAGGCGGTGGCCGTCTGGGAGCAGGCGCTCCGCCGCTGGCCGGACGACACGCACCTCACCATCCACTTGGGGGCGGCGCTCCTCGAGGCGCGGCGGTACGACGAGGGGCTGGCAAAGGTCCGCGAGGCCCTCGCGCGGGCTCCGAAGGACTGGTGGGGCCATGACGTGCTGAGCCGCGAGCTGCTGCGGCGGGGCGAGCGCGAGGAAGCGCGGCGCGAGGCGCTCGTCGCGCTCGAACTGGCGCCGCAGTACACCTTCGGCCTGATCCAACTCCTGCGCGACCTGGGCTATCGAAGCAAGGCGCTCCCCGGCGCCCGCGCCCTGGTCGCGCAGCAGCCTCTCTCCTCCGAGACGCGCGCGATCCTCGCGGACCTGCTGTGGAGGGCCGGAGACCTGGAGGCGGCCATCGGCGAGGCCAAAGCGGCCGTGCGGCTCGAGCCCACGTCGACCTTCGCCCTCGCGACCCTCGCGGAGGCGCTTCTCGCGTCCGGCCGCCGGGAGGAGGCGCTCGTCACGCAGCGCCGGGCGCTCGAGCTCGACCCGTCGGACGAGGACCAATTCACGCGTCTCACGAGCATGCTCATGGGAGTGGGGGACTTCGACGGGGCCGAGGAGATCGCGCGCGAGGCCATCCGCCGCTATCCGGATGCCGCGAACGGCTACAACGCCCTCGGCAACGCCTTGCATGCGAAAGGGAGCAGGGAGGAGGCGCTCGCCGCCTATCGCGAGGGCCTGGAGAAGGAGCCGGACTCCGCGCTCCTGCACTACAACCTGGGCAACTGTCTCGGCCTCGCCGGCGACGGGAAGGCCGCGGAGGCCGCCTATCGCCGCGTCCTCGAGATCAGCCGGGCGTCCCCGAACCCGCGGGCGCTCGACACCGTGGAGCTTGGCGCTCGCAACAACCTGGCCGGTCGGCTCATGTTGACCGGAAGGTGGGAGGAGGCGGTGGAGATCCTCCAACGGGCCCTGGCGATCGCCGGGGAGGAGCACGAGTACACCGCGCACATCCTCGCGAACCTGGGAGAGACGCACTACCGCGCGGGCGACCCGGAACGCTCGATCGAGCTCCGGCGCCGGGCCCTGGCGCTGCGGCCCGGCGACCCCGAGATGCACCGCGTCCTCGGCGCGGTCCTCGCCGAAACCGGCCGGTACGGCGAGGCCACGGCGGTCCTCGGCGAAGCCCTGTCCCGGTTCCCTCGCAACCCGTCCCTGCTCAACGAGCTCGCCTGGTTCCTGACCACGTGCGGCGACTGGTCCCGGCGCGATCCGCACGAGGCGGCACGCCTCGCCCGGCTTCTGGTCGAGGTCGACCCGTCGAACGCGAACGGCTGGGGGACCCTGGGTGCGGCGCTCTGCTGCACCGGGGAGTTCGAGGAGGCCGAGCGCGCCGTGAGGCGGTCGATCGAGATCGGCGGCATCGACGCGTTCGATCTCGCGATCCTGGCGCGGGCGCAGCACGGGCGGGGTCTCGTCGAGGAGGCGCGGCGCACGCTGGATCGCGTGGACCCCGCGACGCTTCACGTCGAAGCGCGGCGTTACTACGAGGAGGCGCGGGAGGTCATCCAGTGAGCGCGCGCGAGAGCCTCCTCGTGCGGTTGGGGGTGCCCCCGCTCGCCCTGCGCCCGCTCGACGACGCGCCGTTCGCCGTTGCCGGCCGCACGGACCACTACGAGATCCTCGGCGAGATCGCGCGGGGCGGCGTCGGGCACGTCGTGCGCGGCCGCGACATCGACCTCGGCCGCGACGTTGCGATCAAGGTCCTGCAGCAGCGCCACGCGGGCGACGCGGAGCTGGTGCGCCGCTTCGTGGAGGAGGCTCAGATCGCGGGGCAGCTGCAGCACCCGGGCATCATCCCGGTCTACGAGCTGGGGCTCCAGGCCGACCGCCGCCCCTACTTCGTCATGCGGCTCGTCAAGGGGAAGACGCTGGCCGCGCTGCTCCAGGAAGGCGGGACGGACCGCCGGCGCCCGCTGGCGATCTTCGAGCAGGTCTGCCAGACGATGGCCTACGCGCACTCGCGCGGCGTGATCCACCGCGACCTGAAGCCATCCAACATCCTCGTTGGCGCGTTCGGCGAGGTGCAGGTCGTCGACTGGGGCTTCGCCAAAGTGCTCCGGCGCGGCGGGATCGCCGACGAGGTCCGGCAGGTCACGCAGGTCGCGACCGTGCGCGCGACCGGCGAAGGGTCCGTCGCCGGCTCGGTCATGGGCACGCCCTCGTACATGGCGCCCGAGCAGGCGATGGGGCTCGTCGACCAGCTCGACGAGCGCACCGACGTGTTCTCCTTGGGCGCGACGCTCTGCGAGATCCTGACGGGAGCGCCCCCCTTCGAGAGCCTGACCGACGCTGCGCAGGGCAGGATCGCGGCGGCGTGGCAACGGCTCGACGCCTGCGGCGCCGACGCGGCGCTCGTCCAGCTGGCCAAGGCGTGCCTCGCGCCGGCACGGGGCGCCCGCCCGCGTGATGCGACCGTGCTCGCCGGCCGCATCAGCGCCCATCTGGCCGCGGTCCAGGAGCGGCAGCGGCGCGCGGCGGTCGCGGCGGCGGAGGCGAAGGCCGAGGCGGCGCGCGCGCACCGCGAGGCGACGGAGCAGCAGACCGCGGCGGAGCAGGCGCAGCGCGCGGCCGAGGAGGCGCAGCGGAACGCGCAGGAGCAGCTGCGCGCCCGCCGGCAGACGCGCCTTCTCGCCGCCTCGGTCCTCCTCGCGCTCGTCGCCGGCGGCGGCGGCTGGCTGTGGCGGGAGGCGGCAGTGGTGCGCCAGCGCGCGGAGGCCGCGCACGCGGCGCGCGAGGCGATGGCGGAGGCGGCCGGGCACGAGGGGGAAGGGCGCTGGGACGAGGCGATCAAGGCGGCGGAGCGCGCGGCCGAGCTTGCGGCGCTGGACCTCGCCGGCGACGAGTTCCATGGCCAGGCGCGCACGCTCGTCGTCGTCATCCGCGGCCGGAAGGAGAGGGCGGAGGAGGCCGAGCGGCAGCGCGCGCGCGACGAGGAGACGGCGGCGCGCGTCGCCGGCGCGCGGCTCGACTGGGCGCTCCGCCGCGACTTCGACGACTTCGAGCGCACGGTGGCGGCCGCCTTGCGCGACAGCGGGCTCGACATCCTCGAAGCCGACGTGCCGACGGTGGCGGCGGGGCTCACGGCCCGCGGGGAGCGCGGCCTCGACTTCGCGCGCTTCCTCCGGCTGTGGGCCCTGCTTGCCGCGGGCCGGAGGCCGGAGGCCCACGTGCAGCGCCTCCTCGCGATCGCGGACCGGGCCGACCCCGACCCGGAGGCCGTGCACGCGGGGCGGGCGGCGCTCGCCGGCGAGGTCGCGGCGCTGAAGGCGCTCCCCGGCCGGGGCCTCGTCCCGCTGGCGCTCGCGCGCGCGGGCGAGACCGCGGCGGCGATCGAGATGCTGTGCGCGGAGAGCCGCGAGACGCCGGACGCGTACTGGGCCCACGTCGAGCTCGGCGGGCTGCTCTCCTCCGTCGGCCGCTGGCGCGACGCGGTGCCGTACTACGCGGCCGCCGCGGCCCGGCGGAAGGACCTCCCGGGGAGCTGGACGCTTCTCGGCGCCTGCCGCTACCGCGCCGGCGATCTCGAGGAGGCGATCCACGCCCTCAAGTGGGCCCAGGCGAAGGGCCCTGCGCCGGCCGCGTGGCTGTACCTCGCGATGGCGCACCACCGCCTCGGCCGCGCGGACGAGGCCGGGGCATGGCTCGGGAAGGTCGAGCCCGCGATGATCCGCGGCGAGCGACTGGCCGGGCTTTATGCAGAGGCCAAGGCGCTGCTCGGGCAGTGAACGGGCGGCGCCGCGGTCGGGTCAACAAACACGATAGGCGATTCTAACGCGTCAGCCGGGGGCGCCGCGGGGGAGGGGAGGCGTACGGCGGCGGCGGAACGGTGAGGGGGAGCGGCTGGGCGGTCGCGGGATGGGGG
>WYBS01000189.1 GCA_011525755.1 Planctomycetaceae bacterium | reverse complement strand
CGTTCCGCCACGAGCTCGTGGAGGTCGGTCGCCTGCTCCTGGCCGACCACGGCGACGTGGCCGAGCGGCCGGGTCAGGAGGTCCTCCGGGAGGAGGTCCTTCGTCCGGCCGTTGATCAGGATCCGCGATCCGAACTGCTTGTTCGCGGACTCGAGGCGCGCGGCGAGGTTCGCCGTGTCGCCGATCACCGTGTAGTCGCGGAGGTCGGGCGGCGCGCCGCAGTCGCCGACGGTGCCGACGCCGGTCGCGATCCCGACGCGCATCGAGAGCCGCGGGAGCCCCTGCGCCTCGAGCTCCGCCGTGATCCCCTCGAGCCGCTTCACGCACGCGAGCGCGGCGCGGCACGCGAGCTCGACCTGCCGCGGATCGCTCGCGAAGGCGCCCCAGACCGCCATGATCCCGTCGCCGAGGAACTTGTTCACGTACGCCTCGCGGCGCGTGAGCTCGTCGTTCATCGCAGCCATGTAGCGGTTCAGGAGCGCGACCGTCCGGCGGGAGTCGAGCTTCTCCGATATCGACGTGAACCCCGCGAGGTCGCTGAAGAAGCAGGTGACCTCCTTCTCCTCGCCCTCGACGGACACCTGGTCGGGGTGGTCGGTCAGGTACTTGAAGAGTTGCGGCGAGATGCGCGCGCCGAACTGCTTCCTGAGCTGCGCCTTCTCGCGGAGCACCTGCACCGCCTGCATGGTCACGACGCCGGCCCAGGAGACGAGGATCGAGATGAGCGGCGTCGCGAGCGGCGGGACGATGCGCGCGGAGAAGAGGCCGACCGCGCCCCCGGCGACGAGGAGAGCAAGGAGGAGCGCGAGGAGGAAGGAGAGGCGCGGGCCCGCCGCGGCGGCGAGGAGGGCGGCCGCGGCGCCGGCCACGAGCGCGATCGCGGCCGCCGCCCACGCGGCGAGCGGGCGGACCACGTAGCCCGTGAGCGCGGAGTTCGCGGCGATCGCGTGGGCGACGACGCCCGGCGTCCGCTCGTGGGCAACGGTCGGGTAGAAGTCGCCGAAGTTGCCCGTGGCGTACCAGCCGACGAGCACGAGCCGGCCGCGGACCACGCCCTCGAGCTGCGCCCGCGCCTTCGCGAGCTCCGTCCGCGCGCCCCCGGTCTCCTCCCGGAGCCGGAGCCAGCGACGGAAGCGCCGCAGCTTCTCCCGGTCCTCCTCCTCCGCCTCCTTCTCCTCGGCACCCTCCTCGGCGAGGCGGAACTCGGCCTCCGAGAGCAGCTCGGTCTCGATCTCGCGCCGGCGCTCCGGGTCGCCGTAGTCCTCGGGAGCGAACCGGTCGGCGACGAAGGCGGCGATGAGCTGTCGCGCGAGGTCGTCGAGCTCCTCCTCCTGCTCCGCGAGCCGGCGCGCCGCCCGCCGGAGGTCGATCACGCGGCCGAGCGAGACGTGCGGATGGAGGCCGAAGTCCACGCGCGAGGGGTCGATCCCCGGCCACGAGAGGAGCATCTCGTCGCCGACGAGGCGGAGGTCGCCGATGGCGAGCGGCGAGGCCGCGAGCGCGTCCCGCGGCGTGCCGAGGTAGACCGCGGCGGCGGCGAGGCCGAGCTGGGGGAAGACCGCGCCGTCGGCCTCCCAGCGCACGAGCAGCCGCCGGAGCTGGCCGTCCGAGTCCTGGCTGCTGTTCACGACGCCGACCGCGGCCGCCGCGCGCGCGAACGCGGGGAGCGGCGGGACGATCATGCCCGCCCCGAGATAGCGCTCTCCCGCCTGCGCCCGGGGGAGCTTCGCCTCCATCGCGTCGAGCGCCTGCGCGTTCCGCACGGCCGCCCGGATCACCGCGAGCGACGGGAACTCCCGGAGCCGCGCGTTCTTCTCCGCGGGCAGGAGCCGCGCCCGCAGCTCCTCCTCCGTGCACGGCCGCCCCTCGCGCCGCAGCTCCTCCGCCGCCTCGCGCGCGACGAGCGCCTTGATCGCGAGCAGCCGGCCCTGCACGCGCGCCGCCCGCGGGCCGTCGAGCCGCGCCGCGCGCGCGATCTCCGCGTCGTCGAGCGTGATGTCCTTCCGGAGGAGGGCCCGGACCTCGTCCCACTTGCGTCGCCCCTCCTCGCCCTGCCACAGGCTCCCGAGCCTTTGCGACTCCGTGTCCACGCTCGCGGCGAGGATCGTCTTCGCGGGCACCTTGCCGAGGGTCTCCGCGAGGATCGCGTCATGGTCGACGAGCGTCCCGTCCGCGAGGTACTCGGGCTTCTGCGGGTCGGTGAGGATGAGGTCGAGGAGGATCACCTTGGCGCCGAGGGCGTCGAGCTCCTCGATCGCCTCCGCGAGGACGCTCCGGGGCCACGGCCACCGGCCGACCGTCTCGATCGAGCTGTCGTCGATGTCGCAGTGGACGATCCGGTCGCTCGCGGCGGGCGGCGCGGGTCTCCCGTGGAGGAAGAGCCAGTCCGTCGCGCGCCCCTCGAGCCCGACGAGGAGCGGCAGCCCCAGCCGGAACGCGAGCGCGACGAGGAACGCGAGGCAGAGGCCGACGGGCCATGTGCGGCGCGCCGGCCGGCGGGTCTTCCCGGGCGACGGCGTCTACCCCCCCTGGTTGGCGGTGCCGCCGGTCGGGTCGTTCGGGTTGTCGGTCGGGCTCCCGGGCGACTGGCTCCTGTCCTCGGAAGCCCGCATCTTCTGCGCCGCCTCGAGCCGCGTCCGGTTCTTCGGGTCCGTGAGCGCGTCCGTCGGCTGCTGCTCCGGGTCGTCGAGCTCCTCCTCGCTGTTGGCGCCGAGGAGCGGCAGGATGTAGGTCTCGTAGTAGCTCGCGATGGCCGGGAGCTTGTAGTCCTCGTTGGTGCGGTCCGCGCGGGAGAGGTAGGCCTTGATCCCGTCGAGGTAACTGATCTCGATCGCGCGGAGCTTGTTCCCCTGCACCCCTACCATCCTGGCGCCGGAGACGGCGTCCCACGAGATCCGGAAGACCGTGCCGCGCACGGCGAGCGTCGCGGTGGGCGTCGCCACCTCGAAGTCGTTCGTGAGGCCGATCCGGTCGACGCGCACGTCCGTCTGCCCGAACGCCATCGAGACGCGCGTCTTCAGCTTGTCGCCGTCCTGCACGATCTCCGGGATCGCGACGCGCGACTGGCGCTCGATGAGGATCGTCGCGTTCGGCCCGACGCGCAGCGCGACGTGCGACTCGCGCCCCGTGCGCACGACGACGCCGGGCGAGAGCTTGTCGTTCATCACGAGCTGCTTCCACGGCTGGTCGGGCTTCGTCCGCGCCTGGGCGGTCCCCTCGACACCGATGACGACGGCCTCGAAGACCCTCGTCTGGCCGGCGGGCAGCGGCGAGATCGCGGCCTTCTTCTCCTCGGCGGGCGCAGCGAGCGCGAGGAGGAGGAGGGGCACGGGGAGGAGGAGGGCGCGCATGGCACCCCTATTCTCGGCCGAACGGTGCAGGCGCATCACATGTCCTCCTTCGGGCTCCCGTTTTCGCGGCCCCGGCGGCGGTCCTCGGCCTTCGAGAGGACCGCGATCAGCTGCGCGCCCGAGATCGATTGGCCGGACGTCATCTCGGGGAGCCAGCCCATGTGGTTGAGCTCCTTCACGGCGTAGCGCTCCACGGGCCCGAAGACGCGCATCGTGGCGCCGCCCGGGATGTCCGCCTCCTTGCAGACGACGCGCGCGATCATGCCCGCGCGCGCGGTCTCGTTGGGCTTCAGCGGGTCGTCGGCGGAGATCCAGCCGCGCTGCTCCGCGCCCTTCATCTCCGTCTCCCAGTCGATGCGCTCGCCCTGCGCCCTCTGCCCGAAGCTCAGCCAGAGGGCGTGGATCGCGTCGCGGTTGGAGACGGCGGGCGTGATCGCGAGCCCGTCCCAGAAGTCCATCTCCTCCGTCGGCTTGGCCCCGCCGTGCTTGTCCGCCACGGAGGACTGGAGGGTCGTGCGGCCGCAGGCCGCGGCGAGCAGCACGCAGCAGAGGATCGCCCTAGAAGCCATAGCTGAACCCCACGTAGAAGAAGTGGAGGGGATCGGAGTCCGCGATCGCGTCGCCCGGCAGGAAGATGCCGTACTGGGCGATCAGGTCGAGGTCGCTCGCGAGCTTCCAGTCGAGCATCAGGTTGATCTCGGAGCCGATGAAGCTCTCGCCGAGGACGGTCGGGACGCTGACCGGCGCGTTGTCATCGTACTTCGAGAAGACGAAGCCCGAGAGGACGACCTGCATCCTGTCGAAGATGCCGCGGCCGCGGAGGGGGAACGCGCTCCCCGAGATGCGGACCGACACGAGGTTGGAGATCTCCGGCGCGAGCGCGAGGCCCGTGTTCACGTAGCCGAAGGCGATGAAGCTGTTGTCCTTCGTGCCCGCGAGGTTGCCGCCGATCGTCTGCGACGACGTGGTCCGGTCGTCGTCGCCCGAGCCCACGAGGACCTCGGCCTCGATGCGGAGGCCGATCGTCGCGCGGGCCTTGGGCGGCAGGTAGGCGAGGTAGAGCCTGCCGGCATACGCCTGGATCTCGTCCGAGGTCTGCGGGGAGACGAGCCCGTCGCTCGTCGAGTCGCCGAACTCGTAGACGAGCTCGAGCCGGTAGAGCCAGGTGCCGGTCACGATCTCGCCCGTCGATCCGGCGCCGACGTAACGCGAGTTGTAGTGGTACTGAGGGCCGACGGGGCCGAACGGCTGCGAGTTCTCGTCCTCCTGCGCGAGGAAGTAGAGGTAGGGCCGGTGGTTCCGCATCGCGCGGCACTCGACTGATGCCCCCCAGAAGTAGCGCTCCGTGTCGCTGTCGAAGTTCGGCCGCGACGCGTCGAAGTCGATGAAGTGGTCCGGCGTGAGCCCGAGCAGGAGATCCGCCCCGACCGCGCGCGTCTCGACCCCCGCGCGCACCGCGTGGAGCGGGTCGGAGAGGGTCAGGCCCGAGAGCCAGTTGACGTACTGCCGGCCGGCCTGGACCCACCAGTTCCAGCCCGGATCGATGCCATCCTCGGCCCGCTGGTCGTTTCGCCAGTCGAACCGGTACCAGTAGCGGTCGAAGATCGGCTCGATGAGCCCGTCGCCCGACGCCGTGAACACGTCGCCGGAGTCGTAGTCGTCGTACTGCAGGCGCAGGCGGCCGTAGGCGCTGTGGCCGCCCACCTCGGCGCGCATCCAGAACTTCGCGTCGATCTCCGCGAAGCCGCGGGCCTCGCCCGTCATGTCGTCCGCGGAAAGGTACGCGAAGGTCGTGTAGGCGCCGTACGCGAGCCGCAGCGACTCCGAGAGCGTCCGGCCCGGGCCGAACTCGTAGTGGCTGCGCAGGACCTCGTCGATCGTCTGCCGGAAGTCCTTCAGGGTGTCGGCATCGGCCGCCGAGACCCGCGCGGTCGCAAGGAGCACCGCCGCCAAAACCAAAAGGATCCGTGTCACGGTCACCCCCGACTCAGAGTTTAGGGATAGGCTCCCCCCCTTTTCGGCGGCGGCGCGCGAAGCATGAGCGGGCGGGCCGAAAGCCGGCCCCGGCCTACTGGGGCGTGACGGCGCCGGTCGTGAGATCGACGAGGAAGGTCTCCGCGGCGCCGCCCGCCCGGGTGGCGGTCACAGCGGCGACGTTCGTGCCGTCGAGGACGATCGAACCCGCGACGGCCTCGGTCCCGACGGCCAGGTCGAAGCCGACAGAGCCGGATCCGAAGCCGCCCCCCTCGAGGATCTCGGGGCCGAGCCCGTCGAAGTCGAAGTCGAAGACGCACGCGCCCGACGCGAACGTCCCGCCGCCGGACACGCTCGTGATCGCCCCGCCCGTCACCTCGGCCGAGAGGTCGCCGTCCCCGGAGGCGCCGCTCACGAGCTCGAGGTCGTCGAAGTCGAACGTGAGGTTCACGTTCGTGCCGTCCGGCAGCAGCGCGAGGATCGTGTCGAGGTCGAGCGTGCCGCCGCCCCCGAGGAGCGTGATGAGGCTCGCGGGGAGCGTGACGGCGCCCCCTGCGTCGGTCAGGAAGATCGTCCCGGACAGGTCGTTCACCTGGTCCCCGTCGAGGTCGACGGTCCACGGCAGCTTGCCGGTGAGCACCGCGCTCACGAGGTCGAACTGCGGCTCCGGTCCCGTTCCGCCCGCGTCGAGGAGCCCCTGCACCGTCGCGATGAGCGTGGAGAGGTCGGCGAGGTCGGCCGCGAGGCACTGCTCGAGGAGCTGCTCGGTCGTGAGCTGCGCCGGCGGGGACGTGCTGTCGCCGCCGCCGCCGCCGCCACAGGCCGCGAGAGGGAGGATGAGGAGGAGCGCGACGTGCCGCATGGCGGCGGATTATAGGGCTTTCACGGACGCGAGGGGGCTCCGGGGGCCGCGGGCCGCCCCCCCCCGCCCCCCTCTTTCCCGTCGCGCGGCTACCCTAGAGCCGTGGGCCCGCTTGCCTCCCGCCGCTACGTGGTCGAGCGGATGGACGACCCCTCCCTCGACCCGGCCCTCCACGAAGGCGCCCTCGTGGGGCTCGAGCGGATCAACGCGGTGAGCGCCACCGCGCGCGCCCTCTGGGGCCCGCTGCGGAGGCTCTCCGGCGGTGCGCGGCTCCGGATCCTCGATCTCGCGTGCGGGGCGGGCGACGTCGCGATCGCGCTCCGACGCCGCGCCCGGCGCGCGGGGCTCCCGTTCGAGGTCGCCGCGTGCGACAAGAGCCCGCGCGCCATCGCGCACGCGCGCGCACGGGCCGTGGCGCTCGGCGAGGAGATCGAGCTCTTCGCCTGCGACGTCCTCGGCGAGGGGTTCCCGGACGGCTACGACGTCTACCTCTGCTCGCTCTTCCTCCACCACCTGCACGAGGGCGAGGCGGTCGAGCTCCTGCGCCGGATGGCGTCGGGCCGGGCGCTCCTCGCGAGCGATCTCGTGCGCAGCAGGCCGGGCTGGTGGGCGGCGCGGGTGGGCACGCGCGTCCTCACGCGCTCGCCGGTCGTCCACGCCGACGCGACCGCCTCGGTCGAGGGCGCGTTCACGCTCACGGAGCTCCGCGCGCTCGCCGACGCCGCCGGGATCGCGGGCGCGAGCATCCGGCCGCACTGGCCCTTCCGCATGCTGCTCGAGTGGGAGCGCCGATGACCGACGTGGACGTCCTCGTCGCGGGCGCGGGCCCCGCGGGCGCGCTCGCGGCGGCCCGTCTCGCGGGCCGGGGCCGCGGCGTCCTGCTCGTCGACCGCGCCCGCTTCCCGCGCGACAAGGTGTGCGGGGGCTGCCTGCAGCCGGGCGCGCTCAGGGCGATGGAGGCCGCGGGGATCCCGCCCTCGCTCGTGGGCGTCGAGCGTGCCGGCCGAGGGCCCGCCGCCCGCGTCCCGCTCCGCGAGATCGCGCTCCACGCGGGCGGGCGCTCCGCGCGCGTCGGGCTCGCGGGCGGCGTCGCGATCTCGCGCCGAACGCTCGACCTCGCGCTCGTGGAGGCCGCGGTCGCGAGGGGCGCCGTGTTCCGCGCGGGCGTGCGCGCGCGGCTCGGGCCCGTCGCCGGTGATGCGCGCACGGTGGTCCTCGATGACGGGGAGGAGGTGCGCGCGGGGATCGTGCTCGACGCGACCGGGCTCGCCGGCGGCCTCTCGGGCGCCGCGAGGCCGGTTCGCGGCTCGCTCGTCGGCGCCGGCGCCCTGCTCGAGGGCGCGGATCTCGAGGAGGGCGTCGTCCGGATGGCGTGCGCGAAGGGTGGTTACGTGGGCATGGTGCGCATCGAGGAAGGGCGGTGCGTCGTCGCCGCGGCGCTCGCTCCGTGGCTCGTCGCCCGCGAACGCGGCCTCGGCGCGGCGGCATCCGCGATCCTCGCCGCCTGCGGGCTGCCGCCGCCGCCGGGGGGCGCCGTCTGGCGCGGCACGCCTCCGCTCACGCGGCGTCCGCGCGGCGCCTCTCAGGAACGCGTGCTCGCCGTCGGCGACGCCGCCGGGTACGTCGAGCCCTTCACCGGCGAGGGGATGACGTGGGCCATGCGGTCGGCGCTCGCGGCCGCGGACCTCGCGGCCGGGGGCTGGGCGCCGGCGACCGGGCCGCTCTGGGACCGGACGCACCGGCGGATCGTCGGGGCGCGTCAGCGGCGGTGCCGCGCGATCGCGCTCCTGCTCCGGGCGCCGCCGCTCGTCCGCCTCGCCGTGCGCGCGCTCGGCCTCGCGCCGGCGCTCGCGCGGCCCTTCGTCCGCGCGGCGGCCGCGGGGGGTGCCGCGTGAGCCTCCTCGTCGAGGGGCTCGGCACCGCGCTCCCGCCCCTCTCGCTGCCGCAGGAGCTCTCGGCGGCCTGGTCGCAGGAGGCGGCGTGGGGCAACGGCCGCCGGCGCCTCATCCCGACGGTCTTCCTGAGGACGGGGATCCGGAGGCGGCACAGCGTCGTGCTCGAGGGCGATCCCGTCCGGCAGGGCTTCTTCCGCCGCGCGCGCGACGCGGGCGACGGCGGCCCGACGACGCGCGAGCGGATGGAGCGCTACGCCGTCGAGGCGAACGGCCTCGCGCTCCGCGCGGCGCGGGCGGCGCTCGCGGACGCCACGCTCCTCGGCCCCCCGGCCCCCCCCGTTTCGCATCTCGTGACGGTCTCGTGCAGCGGATTCAAGGCGCCCGGCTTCGACGTGCACCTCGTCAAGGAGCTCGGCCTCGACGCGACGGTCGCGCGCACGCACGTCGGATTCATGGGATGCCACGGCGCGCTCAACGGGCTGCGCGTGGCCCGCGCGTTCGCAGGGAGCGACCCGTCGGCGCGCGTCCTCCTCTGCGCCGTCGAGATGTGCAGCCTCCACTACGACTACCGCACCGAGACGGCGCGGATCCTCGCCAACGCGCTCTTCGCGGACGGTGCGGCCGCGCTGGTCGCGCGCAAGGGCGACGGCGCGTGGCGCCTCGCCGCGTCGGGCTGCGCGATCCTGCCCGCGAGCGAGGACCAGATGACCTGGTCGATCGGCGACCATGGCTTCGAGATGGGGCTCTCGCCGCGCGTTCCGGCGACCATCGCCGAGCACCTCCGGCCGTGGCTTCTCCGCTGGCTCGCGGGCGAGGGGCTCGCGCTCGAGGCCATCCGCTCCTGGGCGGTGCATCCGGGCGGTCCGAGGATCCTCGATGCCGTGGAGGAGGCGCTCGGCCTCCCGCCCGAGGCCACGATTGACAGCCGGGCCGTGCTCGAGGAGTGCGGCAACATGTCGTCGCCGACGGTGCTCTTCATCCTCGACCGCCTCCGGCGCCGGGACGCGCCGCGGCCCTGCGTCGCCCTCGGGTTCGGGCCGGGTCTCGCCGCCGAGGCGGCGCTATTCCTCTGAGCGCGCCGCCGCGACGACCCGCCGGCGGGCCAGCTCCAGGACGGCCGCGTCGATGTCCGCCGTCGCCGGGTGGACCGAGGTCGCGCAGGCGCGCTGCCACATCGCGACGGCCTCGGCGAGGCGCCCCTCGCGGTAACGGAGATCCCCGAGGAAGAGGAAGTTCTGACGCACCGGGGCGATCTCGTTCGCGCGCGCGAGCGCTTCCCCCGCGGCGGCGTAGTCGCGGATCGGCCAGGGCGCGCTCGCCAGGAACTTCCCCTTGAGGCGGTACGCCCCGCCGGCCGCGTACGTGGGGTCGATCGCGAGGGCCTTCCGGTACGACGCCTGGATCCGGCCCGGCAGCCCCCCGATCAGCGAGGCGGCGCGGCTCCGCGCGAGTCCCTGGATCGCGAGGTTCAGCGCGAGGTAGAGGTGGCCCTCAACGCCTTCCGGCCGGAGTGCGATGGCCGCCTCGGCGAGCCCGGCGCCTTCCTCCGTGATCGCGCGGAGCTCCTCGAGGGTCTCCTTGCCCAGTCGGTCCTCCGCGTCGACGAGGGCCTTCAGGTCGGACGCGGAGAGTCCGAGGAGGCCCTCGTGCAGGAGGGAGTTGGCGCGGGCGAACGAGGCTCGTGCGGTCTGCCATGCCTCCCTATAGTCGGAGGCAGGTGTCACTTTCGGGGGGGTCGAACATGCGCCAAAGGCCAGCAGGATGGCCGTTTTCGCAGGAAATCCGCGAATTCCGAGCATGTCGGGAAGCGGGCGGGCGGCGGGGCCGAGGCGCCCGCGTCAGGGCAGCGCGGTGACGGTCGCTGCGCCCAAGTCCACCGCGAACCGGTAGGTCGCTGTCCCGCCGTCGACCGTGCACTCGACGATCACGGTGTCGGTGCCGTCGAAGTCGGTCGTGCCCGCGAGCGTCGTGTCCGGGGATCCGTACGTGGACGACGCCAGAAGGATCGGGATCGCGCCGACGAGGTCCGCGAGGTCCGCGTCCGCGTAGGTGAAGGTCGAGCCGCAGGGCGTGCCCTGGATGTTCCCGTTCCCCGTCACGGCGCTCACCGCCCCGCCCGTGTACGCGAAGATGACCCGGACGAGGACGAGCGGGGGCGGGGGCGCGTTGACCGTCACGGTAACCGTCCATCCGTCGGCAAGCTGGCTCAGGACGTCGTCGAACCCGTCGAGCCCGGCGGCCTGAAACCCCGTGATGTCGAAGGGGGGCGTGGCCGGCTGGCCGCCCGCATCCTGGAACTGGATCACGCCGAGGAGGTCCGGCGCGGGATCGCCGCCGGTGTCGAGCGACCACGCGATGTTGCCCTGCGCCTGGTCCGTGTTGGTCACCTGGATCGCCGGCAGCGCGGTCGTGTCGGCCGGGTCGACGATCGCGACCGCGAGCCCGAAGGCGTCGAGGAACTCGGTGAGCGCCTCGAAGCTGCACGTCTCGAGGAGGAGCTGCGCCTCGTCCCGCTCGGCGGTGCTGCCCCCGCCGCCTCCCCCGCCCCCGCCGCAGGCGACAAGGAGGGCCGGCAACAGGGCGATCGTTCGGATGAAACGCATGCTGGTCTCCTTGAGCCTCCCGGCCGTTTGCGACCTGTCAGTCTAGCGCGTCGGCCGCCCCCCGTCACCCATGCGCGGTCCTCAGCCGGGCGATGCGGAGGGGGACCGGGGGATGCGTGTCGTGGAAGGCCGAGTGGAGCGGGTCCGGGGTGAGCGTCGCCGCGTTGTGCTTGACGAGCTTCACGAGCGCTCCCGCCATCGCATCCCCGGAGGCATGCGCGGCGGCGAAGGCGTCGGCCTCGTACTCGTGGCGGCGGGACCATGCGGTGAGCAGCGGGTGGAGGATGAACCCGAAGACCGGCGCGGCGAGCGCGAAGAGCACGAGCCCCGCCTGCGGCGAGGGCGCGGCCGCGCCGAGCCCCTCGTAGAACCAGTCGCGCCGGAGGAGCCACGCGAGGAGCGCGAAGCCGGCAACGGACATCGCGGCGCCCGCGAGGAGCCGCGCCCGCACGTGGCGCAGCCTGAAGTGGCCGAGCTCGTGCGCGAGGACGGCCTCCATCTCGTCCGGCGTGAGCAACTCGCGCAGCGTGTCGAAGAAGACGACCTGCTTCCGGCGGCCGATGCCCGTGAAGTACGCGTTCGCGTGCGTCGAGCGGCGCGAGCCGTCCATCACGAGGATCCCGCCGCTCCGGAACCCCGTCCGGTCGAGCAACGCGCGGATGCGCTCCCGGAGCGCCTCGTCCTCGAGCGGGCGGAACCGGTTGAAGAGCGGCGCGATGAGCACAGGGTAGGCCCATGCGAGGAGCACGGAGACGAGGAACCACCCCGCCCACGCGAAGAGCCACCAGTACGCCCCGCCGCGCGCGACGAGCCAGAGCGCGCCGAGCGCGAGCGGGGCGCCGAGGACGCCGGTCACGAGGAGCCCCTTCGCGAGGTCGAGCGCGAACACGCGCGGCGTCATCCTGTTGAACCCGAAGTGCTGCTCGATCCGGAACGTGCGCCAGACGGAGAGCGGCAGCAGGGCGAGCCCCTGCGCGAGGAACGCCGCGAGCACGAAGGCCGTCCCGCCGAGGAGGGTCCCGCCCGGCAGGAGCCGCGCCAGCACGTCGAGGCCGCCGCCGAGGGTGAGGAGCAGCAGGACGGCGGCATCCCACGCGGCCGCGACCCGCGAGAAGCGTGCGCGGGCCGCTGTGTAATCGGCGGCCTTCCGGTGCGCGTCGAGGGAAATGGCCCCCCGGAAGGGGGCGGGCACCTCCCCGCGGCGCGCGAGCACGTGCCGCTCCTGCCGGCGCGAGAGCCAGAGACGGAGCGCGAGGGAGAGCGCGAGCGCCGCGAGGAAGGCGGCCCGGAAGAGCGTGGCGGCGGCGAGCGCGATCAACCGAGGTCGTTCACGTGCCGGACGACACGGTCGCAGAGGCCGTACTTCACGGCCTCGTCGGAGGTCATCCAGTAGTCGCGGTTCAGGTCTGCGCGGATCCGGTCCTCGTTCATCTTCGTCTCCTGGACGTAGATCTCGATGAGCCGGTCGCGGAGCTTCAGGATCTCCTTCGCGCCGATCTCGATGTCGGCCGCGGAGCCCCGGTAGGCGGACGAGGGCTGGTGGATCATGAACCGCGTGTTCGGGAGGCAGACGCGGTTCTTCTTGTCCGGCGGCGAGAGCATGAGGATCGTGCCCATCGACGCGCTGAGGCCCGTGCACACGGTGATGACCGGCGCGCGCAGGAAGCGCACCGTGTCGAAGATGGCGAAGCCGTCGCTGATCGAGCCGCCCGGCGTGTTGATGTAGAAGTGGATCGGCTTCTTCGGATCCTGAGCGTCGAGCAGGAGGAGCTGCGCCATGAGCCGCTGGGCGGGCTTCGGCATCACGGGCTCCGAGAGCATCACGATCCGGTGCTCGAGCAGCCGGTTCATGAGCGTGCGCGACGTGGAGGCGGTCTCTTTGGTGGCCATCGGATTCATTGTACGGAGCCTGACACCTTTCAATGAATGCTACCCGAGGAGGCCGAGGAGGCCCTTGAGCGCGCGCTCCGCGGCGGGCCCGGTGCCCTCGACGGCCTCGCCCTTCTCCATCTTCCGGAGCGCGGGGCCGAGGGCGAGGAGGTCCGCCGCGAGCGCGTCGTCCTCCGAGTAGAAGAGCCGCAGGAGGTACGCGCCCTTCGGCACCCGCGCGACCTCGGGGCCAGCTCTGCGGTCGGCCGCGCGCTCGACGAGGCGCGCCGCCTCCTGCACGTCCCATCCCGCGACGGGGCGGGCCACGGCCTCGGGGCGCACGACCATGCGCTTGCCCGGCCGCCGCGGGACCGCGCGCGCCTTCTCCTCGATCTCGTGGCTCCTCATGCGCGGCTCGAGGAACGCGAAGAGCGCCTCGTCCACGGCCTTCGCGAGGAGGAAGTCCTTCAGCGCCGGGTCCGGCGCCGTCTCCCGGAGGTCGAGCGCCCGCTTCACCTCCGGGGGCTCGAGGGGGCTCCGGGGGACCCCGGATGCCTCGGATCTCTCCGCACGGAAGGCCGCCTGCATCCGCGGGGCGTCCGGGGCCGCGGCGGGGGCATCGAAGGTGAGCGTGCCGTCCGTCGTCACCTCGAGCCGGAACGGCCCGCCCTCGTGCGCGAGGATCGCGCGGCGCAGCGCGCGGCGGACCCGGCGATGCTCGACGATCCCCGGAAGGACCTCCTCGATCCGCCCCTCGAACGTCACGAGCGGCGCGAAGAGGTCGCGCTCGCGGCGCGCGAGCGCCGAGAGGCTCACGAGCGCGGACTTCTCCTCGAGGCGGCACTCGGCCTTCAGGGCCGCGTCGAGATCGCGCTCCGCCTCCTCGAGGAACGCCGCCTGCTGCGCGATCCGCTTGGGGGTCCGGGGGAGCTCCTCGAACCGCGCCGCGGCGCGTGCCGCAAGCTCCACCGTCTCGGCGATCCGGCGGCCGCACTCGCCCTCGGTCCCCCGGACCCCCTCCATCTCCCTCACGCTCTCCGCGGCGAAGTCGGCGAGGTCGTCCGCCGCCTTCCCGAAGTCGGAGAGCGAGACGATGCCCGTCCTCTCCGGGTCCGCGGAGAGGCGGTGGCCCAGCAGCAGGTCGCGCACCCGCCGGTGGAGGTTCCGGAGCCGCCACTCAGGATTCGCGGGTGAGCTCATCGATGCTCTTCAGGATCCGGCCGGGCTTCACGCCGGGCGCGTCGGGATCGGAGGGCTCCTCCTGCCGGTGCTCGTGCGTGAGCGCGGTGTCGAAGCCGGCGCGGTGTCCGCCCACGATGTCGCACCAGAAGTCGTCGCCGACCATCAGCGCGCGGCCGCCGTTGAGGCCGAGCGCCTCGCGGACTCGCGCGAAGGGCGTCGCGTGCGGCTTCATGAAGCCCGACGTCGCCGAGACCTCGATGTGCGCGAAGAAGGGCGTGAGGCCCTCGCGAAGGAGCAGCTCCTCGATCGGTCCCGTGAGGAAGAAGTTCGAGAGCAGCGCGATCGGCTGGCGGCGCGCGAGGCGCTCGAGGGTCTCCCGCGTGCCCTCCGGGAAGCGGCAGATGTCGAGGAACACGCGGCTCACGGCGCGCTCGACGGTCTCGGCGAGGCCCGGGGGCGGGGCGCCGTCGAGGAGGCACTCGAGCAGCTCCGCGACCGTCACCTCGCGCATCGTCGTCCTGCGGCGCTCGAAGTGGAGCCGCTGCCTCGCCCGGTGCGCGCGTTCGGTGAAGTCGGGCATCGGGCCGATCGCGTCCGTGAGCGCGCGCTGGAGCGTCCCGTAGAACGCGCGGTCCTCGCGCTCGCCGAACGGCAGCAGCGTGTTCCCGAGATCGAGGACGATCGCGTCGTAGCGCATCCCCTCGATGGTACGCTGCGCGTGCATGGCCGGCACGTTCTGGCTCGTCGACGGCACGGCGCTCGCCTACCGCTCCCACTACGCGTTCATCGCGAGGCCCCTCACGAACGCGAAGGGCCAGGAGACCAGCGCGACCTTCGGCTACGTGCGCGCGCTCCTCGACATCCTCCGGAAGGAGAAGGTGGACGGGATGGCCGTCGCCTTCGACGTCTCCCGCGAGACGTTCCGGAAGGAGCTCTACAAGGACTACAAGGCGACGCGGGAGAAGGCGCCGGAGGAGATGACGGCGCAGTTCCCGTGGATCAAGGAGATCACCGAGGCGCTCGGGATCCCGATCCTCGAGCGCGAGGGGTTCGAGGCCGACGACCTCATCGCGGCCGCGACGAAGCGCGCCGAGGCGAAGGGCTTCGACGTGAAGATCGTCACGGGCGACAAGGACATGCTCCAGCTCGTCTCCGACCGCGTGCACGTCTGGGACCTCGGGAAGAAGACGGGGCCCGTCGAGATCGACCCCGCGGGCGTCCGCGAGCTCTTCGGCGTGGGGCCGGACCGGATCGTCGACCTCCTGGGCCTCATGGGGGACACCTCGGACAACGTGCCCGGCGTGAAGGGCATCGGCGAGAAGAAGGCGCGGGGGCTGCTCGAGGAGTTCGGCTCGCTCGAGGAGGCGCTCGCCCGCGCCCCGGCGAGGAAGGGGAAGATCTACGAGAGCCTCGTCCAGTTCGCCGACCAGGCGCGCCTCTCGAAGCGGCTCGTCACGCTCAGGACGGATCTGGACGTCGCGCTGCCGCCGCTCGGGAAGCGCGACACGGCCAGGCTCCGGAAGCTCTTCCTCGACCTCGACTTCAACGTCCTCCTGAAGGACGTCGCGGGGGAGGCGGGGGAGCGGACGAGCGACGAAGGGTACGTGACGGCGCGCGGCGGCCCCGCGCTCGACGCCCTGCTGCGCGAGCTCGAGGGCTTCTTCGTGATCGACACGGAGACGACGTCGCTCGATCCCCTCTCGGCGGGGATCGTCGGGATGTCCTTCTCGTGGGCCCCGGGCAAGGCCGCGTACGTGCCGTGGAGCGACGAGGCGAAGGGGAGGCTGAAGCCGCTGCTCGAGGACCACGGGCGGCGGAAGGGGGCCCAGAACGCGAAGTTCGACCTCCAGGTCCTGCGCACGCACGGCATCGAGGTGAAGGGCCTCGAGTTCGACACGATGGTCGCCTCCTACCTCCTCGACCCCGGCCGCGGCACGCACAACCTCGACGCGCTCGCGCTCCGCTACCTGAACGTCAAGAAGACGGCGACCGAGGAGCTGATCGGCAAGGGCGCCTCGGCGATCAGCATGGCGGACGTCCCCGAGGAGAAGGTCGCGCGCTACGCCGCCGAGGATGCGGACGTCACCTTCCGCCTCGTCGAGGCCTTCCGGCCTCGGCTCGAGGCGGACGGGCTCATGCCGCTCTTCCGGGACGTCGAGATGCCGCTCGTCCACGTGCTCCTCGACATGGAGCGAGCTGGCGTCCGCGTCGATGTGCCCTACCTGAAGAAGCTCTCGAAGGAGTTCGAGGACATGGCCCACAGGGTCGAGCGCGACGTGCGCGAGATCGCGGGCGAGGAGGTCAACCTCAACTCCCCGAAGCAGCTCGGCCCGCTGCTCTTCGAGAAGCTCGAGATCCAGAAGGGGACGGGGCGCCGGCCGAAGCGGACGCGCACCGGCGCCTACGCCACCGACGCCGACACGCTCGAGGCCTTCGCGGCGCACCCGATCGTCGCGAAGCTCCTCGACTACCGCGAGGTGACGAAGCTCAAGTCCACCTACGTCGATGCGCTGCCGGGCATGGTGCACCCGAGCGACGGCCGGATCCACTCGTCGTTCAACCAGACGGTCGCGGCGACGGGGCGGCTCTCGAGCGAGAACCCGAACCTCCAGAACATCCCGATCCGCACGGAGATCGGCCGCCGCATCCGCCGCGCGTTCGTGGCGGACGAGGGGTGCCGGCTCCTCTCCGCCGACTACAGCCAGATCGAGCTGCGGCTCATGGCGCACCTCTCCGGCGACCCCGGCCTCTGCGAGGTCTACCGCCGGAAGGGCGACGTGCACGCGGAGACCGCCGCGCGGATGTTCAAGGTGCCGCTCGAAAAGGTCACGCGCGAGCAGCGCAACAGCGCGAAGGCGATCAACTTCGGGATCCTCTACGGGATGGGTCCCACGCGGCTCGCGCGCGACCTGAAGATCCCGATGGACGAGGCGCGCGACTTCCTCGACCGCTACTTCTCGGAGTTCCCCGGCGTGCGCGACTTCCAGCGGCAGGCGGTCGAGAAGGCGCGGCGCGAGGGCTACGTGACGACGCTCCTCGGGAGGCGGCGCGCGATCCCCGAGATCACGAGCGACGAGCCCCAGGTCCGCGCGAACGCCGAGAACATGGCGAAGAACACGCCGGTGCAGGGTACCGCCGCCGACCTGATCAAGGTCGCGATGGTGAGGATCCGCGAGCGGCTCCGGAAGGAGCGGTTCCGCGCCCGGATGATCCTCCAGGTGCACGACGAGCTCGTCTTCGAGGCGCCCGGGGAGGAGATCGACCGCCTCGCGCCGCTCGTGCGCGGGGAGATGGAGGGGGCGCTCGAGCTCGGCGTGCCGATCGTCGCGGAGATGGGCACGGGCCGCGACTGGCTCGAGGCCCACGAGTAGGTTCCCCGCCGGCGCGCGGGGAAGGGGAGGGGCCGGGGGAACCCCGGGAAAGACGGCGCGCCGCGGCAGGACCCGCGGCGCGCCTGTTCAAGTCGTGGCTACGTGACGAAGAGGAAGGGGAAGAAGATCCCGTTGACCGTGACGATCGTCTCTCCCGTGTCGTAGTCGCCGATGGCGACCACCACGTCCTCGCCGCCGATGTCCACGGTCAGGATCAGCAACCCGTCGAAGAAATCCGCCGCGACCGGGTCGGTCTCGGGAATGTCGAACGTCGCGTTGCACTCCGCCGGGGGAGGGATGCCCGCGAGCGGGGCGGGCGGCGTCGTCGTGATCGTGCCGGCTCCCGAATACGCGAGGACGGCGCCGAGGCCGTCGAGCCGCAGGCGCAGGGGGCGTCCGGCGGCGTTCTGACCGTTCACGACCTCTCCGGTCGTGAACGTCACCCCGGCGATCGTCCACGTGAACGTGACCTCGCTCGGCAGCACGCTGGCGAGGCTCGCCACCGGGAAGGCGAGCGTGGCCTGCCCGGTGATCGTGCCCGCCGTGAAGGCGCCGGCGGCGAACGCCGCCATGTCGACCGTGTAGTTGAAGACGTTCGGGTTCGCCGTGGGTGTCACGACCACCCCCGCGGGCGGGGTCCCGCCGAGCACTGCCTCGACGATCTGGTCGTAGATGCCCGTGACGTCGAAGATGAAGTCCCCGGAGAAGAGCAGGCAGCTGAAGAGCTGGCTGATGACCTGGTCCGGCGGCAGTAGCTCGAAGTCGAAGTCGACGTCGATGTCGTCGATCGTGCCCAGGAAGGACACCGTCTGGTCGCCGTCGACGAGGAGGATCGTGCCATCGAGCTCGTGGCCGAGCGACTCGATGAACGCCTCGATCGTCCCGAAGATCTCGAATCCGACGTTCGCCGCGAGCTGCACCTCCTCGGGCGGGGGCCCCTCGCCCGAGAAGTCGAGGTTCAAGGGCGTCGCCTCGGGGAACGTCAGCGTGGCCGCGCAGCCGTCGCCCGCGGTGTCCGTGAGCGAGATCGTGCCGACGATGGCCGCCTGCTCCGGGGATGCGCTGAGCGTCACGACGAGGTCGCCTGAACCCGTGACCGTCCCGTTCTCGACGGGGGCGCCCGCCACGAGCGGCGAGTTCTGCACGGTGAAGTCGATCTGGATCGTGTCGAGCGGGTCGAGGCCGTCGGTCGGGTCGTTCGAGAAGGTCATCTTCCCGACGATCGCGGAGTCCGGCACGCCGTTCTGGTTCGTGTCGAACACGATGCTGAAGTCGTACGTGAACGGCGGATCCAGCGGGTCCACCGAGGGCGTGGCGTTCACGTCGAACCCCGGCGTGGGGTCCTCCCCCGCGATCACGTCGGGGACGCTGACGAGGGCGATGAGCGCGTTGACCATGCTCGTCATCGTCGACTGGGAGCACTCCTCCATCGCGAGCTGGATGGCGGCGAAATCGGAATCCCCGTCGCCCCCGCACCCCCCGAACATCGAGCCGTACAAAAATACGGCTACAGCACACCTGAGCAGCTTTTTCATGGGTAACCTCCCGGTACCGTTGGGGGCGGATTCTAGCGATTTCCGCGGACGCCGCCTGACGGCCGGAAGGACTTTGGGGGGGCTCGGGGGCGCGGCTACCCGCGGATCCTCGCCACGGTCTTCGCGTCGAGCCGCCGGACGACCGCCACGAGGAGCTTCAGCGCCGCCTCGTAGTCCCGCCGGTCGAGGAGCGAGCTGTGGCTGTGGATGTAGCGGGAGGGCACGCAGATCGCCATGCTGGGGATGCCCCTGCCGGTGATCTGGAAGCGCGCCGCGTCGGTCCCGCCGCCCTCGAGCGACGTCGTGTGGTGGGGGATCTTCTCCTCCTCGGCCACGTCGAGCACGAACCGGACGAGCCGCGGGTGCGACACGACGTGCCCCTCGAGCAGGAGCACCGACGCGCCGCCGCCGAGCCGCTCCTGGCACTTGTCGCCCCCCTTGTAGCCCGGCGTGTCGCGCGCGATCCCGACGTCCACCGCGAACGCGATGTCGGGCATCACCTGCTCGGCGCACGTCGCGGCGCCGCGGAGCCCGATCTCCTCCTGCACGGTTGCGACGCCGTAGACGGTGTTCGGATGGTCGGCCTTCCGCAGCTCGGAGAGGAGGTCCACCGCGAGCGCGCAGCCGATCCGGTTGTCCCACGCCTTCACCACGTGCTGGTTCGGGTTCGCGAGCGTCTCGAACGGGCCGTGGGGGACGGCGAAGTCGCCGCGCCGCACGCCGGTCGCCTCGACCACGTCGAACCCCTGGCCGACGCCCATGTCCACGAAGAGGTCGTTGAACTCGAGCACGTTCTTGCGCTCGTCCGGCTTCAGGTCGTGCGGCGGCTTCGAGCCGACGATGCCGAGGAACTCGCCCTTCCGCGTCCGCAGCCGGATGCGCTGGCCGAGGAGCACGTGCGGCCACCACCCGCCGAGGGGCCGCATGCGGAGGAACCCGCTCGGCTCGACGTCGGTCACCATGAAGGCGACCTCGTCCATGTGGCCCGCCACCATCACCTTCGGCTCGGCGGACGTCCCCTTCTTCGTCGCGATGAAGGACCCGATGTTGTCCCTGCCGATCTGGCAGAACCCCTCCGTGCGCCGGCGCAGGATGGCCGCCACGGCGTCCTCGAGGCCGGGGGGGCCGAAAGCCTCCGTAATCTCCTTCAGGAAAAGGGTCCGGTCGTCCATGGGGTTCCTCCGCGGTTTGGCCGAAGTTTACGGCATGGCCCTTGCTTTCCCTGTCGGGAAGCTACGCTTCTCGTGAAGGGTTTTATGGCAGACCGACGCCTTCCCTCCCGGTCCATCCGGTTCCTCCTCGGCGTGGGCCTCGACTCCGACGGCCACGTGCGCGCCACCCGCGGCGAGGACTTCGTCCTCCTCGGCGGCTCCGAGAGGACGCACGATGCGATGCAGGAGCGGGTCCAGCGCTTCCGGGAGACGCTCGGCAGGATGGGCACCGACCTTCAGCGCGCGTCGAAGGAAGAGATGCGCGAGGCCGCCCACGAGAGCGGGCTCTCCGAGTAGCCATCCGGGGGGGCTCCGGGGGCGGCCCGCCTTCGCCCGCTCCGCGAGCTTCCGCCTTCGCCGAGGCTACGGCGGACACGTCGGCGTGGCGCGTTGACCGCCGGCTTCGCCGCGGTCAGCGAGGCATCACGGCGCGGACCGCGAGCGCGAACGCCACCAGGAACTCGCCGAGGAGGATCCCGGGCACCGCGTTCTCCGGGAGCTCGACGGGCGGGGACTGCGGCGTGAGCTTCACCGCCGGGCCCTCGAGCACGCGCGACTTGCCGTACGCGACGAGCGCGTAGCCGAGCCCCGCCCTCTGTTGCCAGAGGTAATCCTCGAGCTGCGCGTCGGAGAGGTGCTTCAGCTCCTCGGTCTCCGTGATGCGGAGGTCGAGCATCGTCGCGGGGCCGGCATCCTGCGTGCGCGAGCGCACGCGGAGAAGTTCGCGCAGCCCCTTGTCGAGGTCCTCGCGCGTCTGCGCCACGTCCGGCCGCCCGTCCCGGTCGCGGTCGGCGGTCCCGGTGTAGCGCTCGACGGCCCACGCGCCCGCGATCGCGCCGGCGAGCCCGAGAACGAGCATCAGCGCGAGCACGAACCCCGTGCGGCCGAGCGTGCGCCCCGCCGAGCGGCCGCCGAGCCCGAAGCGGAACGCGGCGCCGCCGGCGAGCCCGAGCACGACCGCCGTGAGGCCGGGGATCGCGACCTGCACCGCCGCCTGCGCCCCGCCGACGATCCCGCCGACGAGCGCGGCGATCGCGCCGCCGCCGAAGAACGCGCGGAGGAGCCGGTCGCCCGTGACGAACATCGGGGGCGGCGAGAGCGGGGCGAAGTGGAGATCGACTCCCTGGCCGTAGCTCGCGTCGAACGTGATCTCGTCGCGGCCCGACGCCGGCCTGCCCTCGTAGGTCGAGACATTCGGTACGCCCGTGTTCTCGGTGCCGCACCGCGGGCAGGCGAGGCTGCCCGACTGGTCATCCCCCAGATAGGAATGGCTGCAGTTCGAGCAGGAGCACTTGACGAGCATCCCTCGCCCTATCGACTCCCGAGGGACGGGACTTGAGGCATTTGGCGCCGGGCGGCGCGGCGGGGTAAAGTCGCTCCCCATCATGGGATACAGCCACTTGAAGGTCGCCCGGGAGGAGTCCCTCGCGATCGTCTCGGTCTCCCGGCCCGAGAAGCTCAACGCGCTCTCGGACGCGACGCTCACGGAGCTCCTCGCGGCGTTCACCGGGCTGCGCGACGACGAGGCGGTCCGCTGCGTCATCCTGACCGGCGGGGAGGCGAAGCGGCCCGCGTTCGTCGCGGGCGCCGACATCGCGGAGCTCGCGGGGCAGGATCCGCTCGCCGCGCGCCGGCGTTCGCGCCTCGGCCAGGGCGTCTGCGACCTCATCGAAGGGCTCGGGAAGCCGGTGATCGCGGCCGTCAACGGCTTCGCGCTCGGCGGCGGCCTCGAGCTCGCGCTCGCGTGCCACGTGCGCATCGCTTCCGCCGATGCGAAGCTCGGGCTCCCCGAGGTGACGCTCGGGATCATCCCGGGCTACGGCGGGACGCAGCGGCTGCCGCGCCTCGTCGGCATGGGCATGGCGCTCGAGCTCATCACCACCGGTCGCATGGTCGATGCGGAGGAGGCGAGATCGATCGGCCTCGTGAACCGCGTCCTCCCCCCCGCGGAGCTGCTGGCCGCCGCCAAGGAGCTTGCCGGCAAGATCGCTGCCAACGGGCCGATCGCCGTGCGGCTCGCCCTCGACGCCGCGCTGCGGGGCGCGTCGCTCCCGCTCGCGGCCGGCCTCGCGGGGGAGCAGGAGCTCTTCGCCCTCATCTCGTCGACCGCGGACATGCGCGAGGGGCTGAAGGCCTTCCTCGAGAAGCGGCCCGCGCAGTTCCGGAACGCATGAAGGGAGGGGGCGCGGGGGAGGGGGCGGGCCTCTCCTGGTCGCGACTCAACGAGGCCCGGCGCGCGGTCCGCGCGCGCTGGAAGACCATCTGGAAGCTGCCGGTCATCGGCCGGTCGATGCGGTACGCGGCGGGGCAGATCCGGCCTCCGGAGCGCGTTCTCGACGTCGGGGCTTCCGACGGGCGGTTCGGGCGCCGCCTCGGGAAAGGCGTCGTCTACGAGACCCTCGACCCCGACCCGGCCGTGCAGGCGGACCACCGCTCCTTCGAAGACGTGCCGCCCGCGTCGTTCGACGTCGTGACCTGCTTCGAGACGATCGAGCACCTGACGCTCGGGGAGGCGTGCGCGATGCTCGCGGGCGCCGCGCGCGCCCTCCGGCCGGGCGGCCGGCTCTACGTCTCGACCCCTAACATCCATCACCCGTGGGCCTACCTCCGCTCCGCGACGCACAGGACGCCCTTCTGCTACGACGAGCTCGGGGCGTTGATCGAAATGCACGGTTTCGCGCTCGACGCGCTCTTCCGCTGCCATCGCGACGCGGCGCTCAAAGGAGTCCTCAGGTGGCTTTCCTATCCGCTCTACCGGCTTCTCGGCATCGACTGGGCGAAGTCGATCCTCGCGGTCGCATCGTCGAAGTGATTCGACAGGTCGCGCGAACGAGACGCATCAGGACGGGAATTTTCGGACAAAGAGCGGTAGCATCTTCGTGCCGCGCGCCCGCCTTTTTGGGAGAATGCCCGTCATGGAGCTGAGGGACTCGTTCGCGACCTGGCTGCGCCAGGAAGTCGGGAGCACGGCCGTGCCTGCTCTCTTGCGCCACCTCACGGAGCGTGGCTTCCGACTCTTCGCATGCATGGAGCATGCGGGCACATGCCAGCGCGAGGTCTTCCATCCCGCGCTCGGCTTCTATCGCGCGACGGGCGAGAGCGACCATGAGGCGCTCCTCGGCATCCTGCGGCAGATCTGGCTCGTGGATGCGCTCGACGTGGAGCGCGGGCCGAAGGTCCGGCGCGCGCCGTAGGCGCGACGCCACGCCGACCCGTACGCCGCGGCCTCGGCGAAGGCGGGCCGGGCCCCCCGGCAGTCCCGGCCCCCCCCGACCCCCCCGATTTCGACCCCGGGCGCTTCGGTCGGGAAGCGTCGGGGCCGATGTTATAGTTCCACGCTCCTATGGAACATACGATCGCCGTCCTCCCCGGTGACGGCATCGGCGAGGAGGTCGTTCGCGAGGGACTGCGGGTCCTCGAGGCCGTCTCGGCCGTCACGGGGTTCAAGTACAAGCTCGAGACCTACCCCTACGGGGCGGACCATTTCCTGAAGACCGGCGAGGGGTTCCCCGACTCGGCGCTCCGGGAGATGCGCGACCACTCCGCGATCCTCCTCGGCGCGATCGGCGACCCGCGGATCGAGACCGGGCTCCTCGAGCGGGCGATCATCGCCGGCATCCGCTTCGGCCTCGACCTCTACGTGAACCTGCGGCCGGTCAAGCTCTACGCGGAGCACCTCTGCCCGCTCAAGGGCGTGGCGGAGAGCCAGCTCGACCTCATCTTCGTGCGCGAGAACACCGAGGGGGCCTACGTCGGCGTCGGCGGCATCATGAAGCGGGGCACGGAGAACGAGGTTGCCGTCTGCAACATGGTGTGGACGCGCGCGGGCACGGAGCGCGTGATCCGCTTCGCCTTCGACCTCGCGCGCCGGCGGGCCAAGGACAAGAAGGTCACGCTCGTCGACAAGGCGAACGCGATCCGCCCGATGGACCTCTGGACGCGCGCCTTCGGCGAGGTCTCGCGGGAGTACCCCGACCTCAAGACCGACCACGCCTACATCGACGCCGCCTGCATGTGGATGGTGAAGAACCCCGAGTGGTTCGACGTCGTCGTGACGGACAACCTCTTCGGCGACATCATCACGGACCTCGGCGCGATGCTCCAGGGCGGCCTCGGGATCGCGGCCTCCGGCAACATCCACCCCGGCAAGGTCTCGATGTTCGAGCCGATCCACGGCTCCGCGCCCAAGTACAAGGGCAAGAACGTGGCGTGCCCGGTCGCCTCGGTGATGGCGGTCCAGATGATGCTCGACTACCTCGGGGACGTGGAAGGGGCGGCGCTCGTGGAGAGCGCCATCGCGAACACCCTCCGGTCGCGGAAGATCCCTTCGCTCCACGCGGGCGATCTCCCGACCGACAAGGTCGGCTCGATCCTCGTCGACGAGGTCAAGGCGCTCGCCGCCGCGGCGGGTTAAGAGCACCGCGGAAAGCGCGGCGGATGGGAGACGGAGGGGGCCCGGGAGCCCGTGCGGCCTTTGTCGCCGAGCGCCGGCCTTCCGTCCGCGACTCCGCGTTTCGGCGCGGTGATAGACTCCGCCGGTGATCCCCGTCGGCGACTATCCGAACCCGCGGTCGCCGCAGTGGACCACGCGCATCCTCGTCGGGCTGAACGTCCTCGTCTTCGTCCTCATCACGCTCCCGCTCGGGAGGCCCGTGGACGCGGGCGACCTCGGCAACCCGCGGACGCGGAAGCAGATCCTCGACATGTGGCGCGTGCGGATGGAGGCCGAGGGGCGGAAACTCTCCCCCGGCGACCGCTACTACGACGAGGTCCCGTCGGGTTTTTTGCAGCGGCTCTCGAAGTACGACCTCGTCGTGGACCGCTACGGCTACAAGCCCGGCCGGCCCGACTGGCTCGCGCTCTTCTCGTGCATGTTCCTGCACGCGAACTTCCTCCACCTGTTCTCGAACATGCTCATGCTCTGGATCTTCGGCGACAACGTCGAGGCGCGGCTCGGGAGGTTCGGCTACATCGTGGCCTACCTCGTCACGGGCGTCGTGGCGACGCTCTCCTTCGCGCTTACCGCATCGAAGAGCCTCGTCCCGCTCGTCGGCGCGTCGGGCGCGATCTCCGGGGTCCTCGGGTTCTACCTCATCTGGTTCCCGAGGAACCAGATCCGGGTGCTGATCCTTTACTTCTATTTCCTCTTCATCCACGTCCGCGCGATCTGGGTCCTCGGGATCTACCTCCTGATCCAGAACGTGGTCCCGTTCCTGCTCGAGGCGCGGGGGGGCGGCGGGGGGGTGGCGCACGGCGCGCACATCGGCGGCTTCGTCGCCGGCATGATCGGCGCGCTCCTCTTCAACATGGTGCGAGGCAGGGCCACGGTGCCGCACCCGCTCCCGCATGTCGAGAGGCGCCCCGCGCCCTGGTCGCGGACGCGTTCGCGGCCTGTGCCCGGCGCCGCGGCCGACGCCTTCCGCACCGCGGTCCACATGGGGCGGATGAAGGAGGCGGCGCAGGACTTCAGCCGCCTCGTGACCGAGGGCGGGCCGCCTCCCCGGCCCGAGGACGTGTTCGCGGTCGGCCGCTGGCTCTACGAGAACGGCTTCGCGAGCGACGCCGCGGCGGTCTTCCGCTACTACATCAAGAGCTACGCGCGCGGCGACGACCTCGACCGCGTGTATCTCGGGCTCGGCGTGCTGCTCGGGCGGCGTCTCGCGCAGCCCGTGGCGGCTCGCGAGCACCTTCTCGCCGCGATCGACCTCGCCCGCGATGCGACCGTCGCGGCGAAGGCGCGCGAGGAGCTCGCCGCGCTGGGCTGAGCTACTTCGGCGGCTCTGTCGTGTACTTCACCCCGAACCGCCGCTCGAAGTACTCGTGGAGCTTCCGGCCCCGCTCCTCCGGAGGCGCAGCCCGGTACTCCCGCAGGAACTCCTCAATCTCCTCCGCGGCCTCCTTCCGGATGCGCTCCCGCTGCTCCGACGACGGGGGATCGTACGGCCACGATGGGGACGCGCTCCTCTTCAGGCCGCCGCCGAGGAGCTGCGATACGAAGAGGATGAGCATGATGGCGACGCCGATCATCCGCAACACGTTCCTGCCGAGCTCGGGCTCGGGGCGCGTGCGGTAGGGAGTGTGCCGCGCGGTCCGGGGCGGGGGGCGGCGCGGAGGGGGGGCGGGCTGCCGCGGCGGCGGGCGCGGAGGGGGCGCGGGGGAGGGCGCGCGCCTCCCGTCGAGGTAGGGCCTGAGCGCGCGGTAGGCGGCGTTGATCTCCTTCATCCGCGCGGTGGCCTGCGCCTGCCGGCGCGGATCGTAGGCGAACTTGTCCGGGTGGTTCAGCTTCGCGAGGCGGCGGTAGGCCGCGCGGACCTCGTCCGCCTTGGCCCCCGGCTCGAGCCCGAGCGTCCGGAAGGCCTTCTCGATCATGGCCCCCGGAGCCCCCTCAACTCCCCTCGACGAAGCGCTTGATGCGGGCGCAGCCCTCCTCGATGTCCTTCTCGGAGCACGCGTAGGAGAGGCGGATGTTTCCCGGCGCGCCGAAGGCCTCGCCGGGCACGGTCACGACGCGCTCCTTGTCGAGCAGCTCCTCGGTGAATGCGATCGTCGTCCGGCCCCGGAGGCAAGCGGAGACGTCCGGGAAGCAGTAGAACGCGCCCGTGGGCGGCACGAGGCGGAACCCCCGGATCCCCTCGAGCAGCCGCGCCATGAGCTTGCGGCGCCGGTCGAACGCCTGGCGCATCGCCTCGATCGGCTCCATCGGGCCCGTGAGCGCGGCGATCGCCGCGACCTGCGCGATGGCCGTCGGGTTCGACGTCGTGTGCGACTGGAAGCGGACCATCGCCTCGATCACGTCGCGCGGGCCCGTGGCGTAGCCGATGCGCCATCCCGTCATCGCGAACGACTTCGACACGCCGCGGACCGTGACCGTGCGCCCGGCGATCGCCGGGCTGGCGACCGCGAAGGGCACGAACTCGACATCGTAGACGAGGTGCTCGTAGATCTCGTCGGAGATGACCGTCACCTGCGGGTGCCCCAGGAGCACCTCGCCGAGCGCCGCCATCTGCTCGCGGGTCATCGTGACCCCCGTCGGATTCCCCGGCGAGACGAGGATGAGGACGCGCGTCCTCGGCGTGAGCGCGGCGCGGAGCCGCTCGGCCGTGAGCACGCAGCCGTCGGGCGTCGTGTCGACGATGACCGCCTTCGCTCCCGACGCCTCGATCATCGACGGGTAGGAGACCCAGTAGGGCGCGGGGAGGATCGCCTCGTCCCCCTCCTCGAGCAGCACCGCGAGCGCGTTGAAGAGGGAGTGCTTCACCCCGCAGCTCGCGATCACGCCCTGCGGGTCGGCGGCGACGCCCGTCTTCCGGAACGAGTCCGCCACGGCCTGCCGCAGCTCGGGGGTGCCGGCGACCGGCGTGTACCCGCCGACGCGGCCCTCGAGCGCGCGCCGGGCGGCCGCCTTGATGTGCTCGGGGGTGTCGAAGTCCGGCTCCCCGACGCCGAAGCGGATCACCCGCTCCCCCTTCGCGATCAGCGCCTTCGCGCGCGCGTCGAGGGCGAGCGTCACCGACTCGGAGAGCTGGCCCGCCCTCCGGCTGAGCTTGGTCATGGCCGCGTATCCTACAAGGGAAGGGCCCGCGGGTCCGCTTCGTCCAACCTGTGGTACCTTCGCCCGCTCGGTATGTGGAAAAAGCTCCTGAAGGGGGTCCTCTGGCTCGTCCTGCTGCTCGCGGCGGCGGGCTACCTGTTCGTCTGGCAGGGGCTCGGCGTGAACCCGCTCGAGGGGGACGAGGACCACCTCTGGGACCTCGTCAGCAACGACGTCGACTTCTTCGCGCGCTTCCCCGGGACCGACCTCCTCCGGGAGCCGGTGGTGGAGGGGCTCGGGGAGGAGGAGGGACTCGGCTGGATCCTCGAAGTCAAAGAGGCGCTCGCGAGGGCCGCGCGCGACGTCGCGCGCGATGTGAACCCGCAGATCCCGCTCGGGCTCTTCGAGGTGGATCTCGAGAAGGACCTCGCGGGCAAGGAGGTGGCGGTCGCGGGCATCGTCACCACGAACCTCTCGGTGCCGAAGCTCGAGCGGTTCGTCGCGCTACTGCGGATCCCCGGCTACGCGAAGTTCGTCTCGGCGCTGCGGCGCGACTTCGTCCGGACGAAGGTGCCCGACGGCGACCGGATCGATGTCGTCCGCGGCCTCTACTTCAAGGTGAAGGACGCGCGGATCGCGGAGGCGCTCGCGCCCTTCCGCACCGGCATGGCGCGGCAGGAGCCCGACGCGCTCTGGTTCGCGCGGATCCGGGACGTGCTGCTCCTGACCGACGAGCCGATGTGGGTCGAGGACGCGCTCCTCGCGGGCGCGGAGACGTTGCCCGCGGACGTGGACTTCAAGACGGAGTTCATCCCGGTGTCGCGAGGGGACGCGGTGGAGCTCCACCTGCGGCCACGGCTCGCGAGCGGCCTCCTGCGGTCGGACCGGCGCGGCGGCCCGCTCGACGCGGCCTCGCGGCTCGTCCCCCCGCAGGTGCTCGGGAACGTGATCGTCCAGGCGACGCCGGAGCAGGAGGGCGTCGGCCTTCGCTTCGTCAACCATCCGGAGGCCGAGGGCTACGCTCGGATGACGAAGGCGTACGCGATCAAGCTCTACGAGCGGGAGAAGGCGGACCTGCGCTTCGACTACACGGAGAACGGGATCGCGCGGTTCCTGCCGCGGCGCGGCGTCGTCGGAGCGGTCGTGCTCCACGCCGACGCGGACACGTTCGCGGCGCTCGCGATGGACGCGATGTCGGACGCGGACCGGAGCAACCTCGACAGCCTCGCGCAGAGGGGGATCGCGGGCGGCCGGGCATACGCGTCGTACGAGACGCTGCTCGCCGAGATCGGGAAGGACCTTGCCGACACGCACATGCTCGTGATCCACCGGCCGGCGGTCTTCGACGGCGCGGACCTGAGCGGCGCGGACCAGCCGATGGACGCGGCGAACCCCTCGCCTCAGCCCTCCTTCAGCTTCGTGAGCGTGATCCGCGACAACGCGGCGCCGGAGAAGGTGGTCGAGAAGGTCACGGAGAACCTGCGCTTCCTCGGGCTCAAGAAGCCGGATGACGCGCCGCTTCTGCAC
The DNA here is from genome assembly GCA_011525755.1 of Planctomycetaceae bacterium. Taxonomy (GTDB): domain Bacteria; phylum Planctomycetota; class PLA2; order PLA2; family PLA2; genus PLA2. The sequence goes on along the minus strand of WYBS01000189.1, from coordinate 2,883 downwards.
CCGGGCGGGAAGTACTACGTCGCGGACCCGCTGGCGCCGTCGGGCGACTTCAGCCTCTTCCATCCCGCGTACGCGGCCCTGACGGAGGGCGGCCGGTTCTTCGTCTTCACGTCGAGCCGCGAGAACATGGAGGCGATCCTCAAGGCGGCGGCGGATCCGCAGTCGCGGCTGCTCTCGGAGCCGGGCGTGGCGGCGGCGGTGACGCGGCTGCCGGCGGAGGGGACGATCTCGATCGTCGCGCGAGGCGTCGGGATCCGGGACTACCTCAAGGACCGCGTGCGGACGGCGTTCTGGAACGAGCACGCGCTGCTGCGGCTGCAGGAGCAGTGGCGGAAGGAGAAGCAGCAGGCGGGGGTCAAGGACGAGGACGAGCTGGACCGGCTCGTGATGGAGGAGACGGACCGCTTCAAGCGCGAGGAGTACCCGCGGTTCCGCGACGACTACCGGGCGCGGTGCGCGGTGCTCGGCCGGCTCGAGACGGCGGTGCTGGGCGTGGCGCTGGGCGTGGGCCCGTCGCGGATGGTGAAGGGGGAAGGGTTCGTCCTGATCCCGAGCCGCGGCGTGGCGGCGGAGTGACCGCGTGCCCCCGGCAGGGGGAGGGACGTGGCTCCCGCCTTCGCGGAGGTGCCTGTGCGGGGGGCCTTCGCCAAGGCCGTGGCGGCCGGGCCGGGGGGGCGGGGTGGCGTGGGGCGGGCGGGCGCGCGGCCCGGATTGCCACGTCTGGAACCCCGTGATACAAGGTCAGACCACCCCGAGATGCCCGGGTGGCGGAACTGGCAGACGCGCCAGGTTGAGGGCCTGGTTCGGGTTAAACTGAGTGGAGGTTCGAATCCTCTCCCGGGCACCACTTAAGTCCTTGCGGCTGCGCGAGTTGCGGTGACCCGCGGCTCGCGCGCCGCGCGAGCCCCCCGCGTGCGTACTGGCGCCTGATGCGCAACGTGATGCGCACCTTTTCTGACCGACGGCCGCTTCGCGAAGTAGGCTGCGCCCGTTCAAGGAGCCCAAGTTGCATGGAGGACATGTTCAGGGAGAAGTGCCTCCGAAGGTGGCAGATCGATGTCTGGAACATGGTTCTGAAACTCAAGTACTCCGGAGTGCATGACGGAAACCTATTTGCGAAGCTTGGGGACGATGACTTCACCAGCCTCCTAGCTCGCGCGCGGTCGGCGCAGCGAAAGGACCGATGAGCCAGAGGTTGCTGATCGTCTTGGTTGTCGCTGTGGGCGGGGCCGTGATTGTGCTGTTGACGCACCGCGGCCGGGACCGCAACGAGGAACCGCCCGCACGACCAACAGCGCACCATGATTGGGATGATGAACGCGTGAGCGTGGCCTCCTCGCTATTCCCCGATGGAGAGTGGTGGGGCATGACAGATGCGTGGACGGTCCTGATGCGCGTGAAAGATGGCTGTGGACATGCGGCTATTGCGACAGGAACGAGCGACCTTGTTCTTGGGGTGCGCCTTGTTGCGCCCGTGGGGCGACTGGTCAACACAGAGGTTGTCGTATCAGATGCCACGTACGCTGGCACATGGACGCTCCGCGTTCCAGACGACGAGCGCCCACCTGGAGCGTCCCGATGGTGGGTTCCCGAAAACCCGGCGGATGACGTCCTGGATCGCTTTGTGGTGGATAACATCTTCGGATTCGGCCACGATCAAGCTCCCTTCGTGCTCTTCAGGTCGGAGTGTCGAGACCCGTTGGTTGCCGTGGCCGTGCGTCGAACGGTGTTTGAGCGCCTTCGGGAGATGGTGGAAGGCGCGGGGAAGGACCGCGGGTGACGAGCCGCACGGCTGTGAGGTGTTGTCCTTCCCGAAAACTCGTCCGCTGTCGCTCCCGAAAACCCGTCCGCACCCCGATTCTGGAGGCGGATGGCTACGCTATCGCTTCGCGCCGGCATGGGCAAGGCCCGGATCGGGTCGGAGAGCGGCGCCGGCGCCTGCGGCGGCGACGACAGCGCCACGGGCGGGAGCCGCTCGTGGCTTCTCTTCAGCCGTCCGGCCGTCAGGCCGCGCGCGTGTAGCGGTGATGAAGCCCGCCGAGGTGGGCGACGGCGAGCACGGGACCGCGGCCGTCCTCGACCTCGCGCGGCTCGGGCGCGTTCCCCTTAAGGGACATGTGGCAACGGGATCCGTTGTAGTACACGATGTATTCGCGGAGCACGCGGCGGAGGTGCCCCTCGCCGAGCGCGATCACATGGTCCGTGCACTCGCGCCGGATGCTGCCGATGACGCGCTCCGCGAACGGATTCTGCCACGGCGCCCGCCTCGCGCTGACGACCTCGCGCAGGCCCACGGCCGCGACGCGCCGGCGGAAGGCGTCGGCGTAGACGGAGTCGCGGTCCCGGTGGAGGTAGCGCGGCATGGCGGCGTCGCCCGGGAACGCCTCGGTGATCTGCTGCGCGGTCCACTCCGACGTGGGATGCGCGGTGACGTTGACGTGCAGGATGCGTCGGCGGTCGTGGCTCAGGACGACGAAGACGTAGAGCATCTTGAACGTGAGCGTGGGGACCGTGAAGAAGTCGCAGGCCGCGCTGACGCCGAGCTGGTTCCTGAGGAAGGTGCGCCAGGTCTGCGAGGGCTTCCGGTCCCTCGGCGTCGCCATGTACTTCGCGACGGTGGACTCCGCGACGTCGTGGCCGAGGAGCGCGAGTTCGGACCGGATGCGCGGCGCGCCCCAGAGGACGTTCTCCGCCGACATGCGGCGGATGAGCGCGATGACCTCGGGCCCGGCCGTGGGCCGTCCGCCCTTCGCCCGGGACTTCCAGCGCCAGTAGTAGCGGAAGCCCTGGCGGTGCCAGCGGACGACCGTCTCGGACTTCACGAGGACGAGGTGCTCCTTCCATTCCTTGAAGAGGCGGTGGATCAGGACCCAGAAGAGCCGG
>WYBS01000188.1 GCA_011525755.1 Planctomycetaceae bacterium | reverse complement strand
TTGGCGCGGCGCTGCGTCACGGCCTCGAGCACCTGGCGGAGGTTCTCGACGCGGAAGGGCTTCTTCAGGCACGCGTCGGCGAGCCCCTGCGTGCTGTTCGTCGCCGCGTCGAGGTCGTGGCCCGACGTGATGACGATCGGGAGCTCCGGAGAGAGCTTGCGGATCTCCTCCGCCGCCTCCCAGCCGCTCATCACCGGCATCGCGACGTCGAGGATCGCGGCCGTGAGCCCCTTCCGCGCGTTCCGCATCGCGTTCACCGCGCGGCGGCCGTCCGACGCCGTCACGACCTCGTAGCCGAGGCCGCGGAGCATCTCCGCCGCGACCTCGCGCATGACCTCCTCGTCGTCCGCGAGGAGCACGACGCCCGATGCCTTCGGCGCCTCCGCGCCGGGCGCCGCGCGCTCGTTCTCCGCCGGGACGTCCGCGGCGGGCAGCACGATCTCGACCTCCGTGCCCTCGCCCTTCCGGCTCGTGATGTCGATCGTGCCGCCGTGCCGCTCGATCACGCGGTACGCCATGTAGAGGCCGAGGCCCGTGCCGCGCCCCGTCTCCTTCGTGGTGAAGAACGGGTCGAAGACCTTCGCGAGCGTTTCCGCGTCCATGCCGAGGCCGGTGTCCGACACCGCAATGCTCACCGCCCCGCGCCCCTTCAGCTCCGTGCGCGCCGCCTCGAGCATGAGCGTCCCGCCCTTCGGCATCGCGTCGCGGGCGTTGAGGCTGATGTTCAAGAGCACCTGGTGGATCTGGCTCTCGTCGCCGAGCACGAAGGGCAGGTCGGGCTCCCAGCGCATCGTCACGGTGATCGAGGGGTCGAGCGTCTCCTCGAGGAGCCCTGCCACCTCGCCGAGCACGCGCGAGATCGCGAAGGGCGCGACGCGCACCGGCCGGTCGCGCACGATCCCGAGGAGCTGCCGCGTCACGTCGGCCGCGCGGTCCGCCGCCTTCTCGATCGACTGGAGGTAGCGGAGCGTGCGCTCGCGGTCGTCGAGGCACCCCTTCATGAGGCTCGCGTAGCCGAGGATCCCGCCGAGCAGGTTGTTGAAGTCGTGCGCGATGCCCGACGCGAGCGTGCCGACGCTCTCCATCTTCTTCGCGCGCACGAGCTGGGCGAGGATGCGCTTTCTCTCCGTGATGTCCGCGACCGCGAAGAGCCTCGCGTCGATGCCGCCGACGCGGATCGTGCTCGTGCGCAGCGCGACGTCGACGGTGCGCCCGTCGGGCCGGAGCAGGCGGCCGCCCGTCTCGCCGGGGAGCGACGCGCCCCCCTGCTGCGCGATCACCTTGTCCGCCGCGCGCCCCACGAGGAGCGACGGAGGCAGCCCGAGCATCTCGCCGACGCGCGTGTTCGCGAAGAGCACGCGCCCGTCGCGCACGATCAGGATGCCGTCGTGGCCCTGCTCGACGACCGCGGCGTAACGCTCCTCCGACTCGCGCAGCTTCGCCTGGAGGTGCTTGTTGTGGATCACCACGCCCATCAGCGTGATGAACCGGTCCACCCAGACGAGCGGGCCGAGGTTCGAGGGATCGGGCCGCTTCCCGTCCGCGGGGCGGTCGAGCGAGAGGACTCCGCTCACCTCGCCGTGCGCGTCGCGGACGAAGAGCATCAGCCGGTCGTTCGGCCGCCACTCCGCGTCCTGCACCGGCTCGCTCGCGTGGAAGGACATCCCGAACGGGATCTCCGAGTCCTCGGGCATGAAGCAGATGTTCGTGCCCTCGATCCGGTGCTTCTCCCAGATCCTCTGCCGGCGCCGCGCGCGGCTCTCGGGCGTGGCCTGGCGCGCCGCATGGAGGAAGCTCCGGCGCATCTCCTCGTCGCCGCCGTCGAGCCCGATGTAGACGTCGTCGCCGAAGTAGAGCGACAGGAGCGCGAGGCGGTAGGGCGAGAGCTCGACCGCTCGTTTGCAGGCGAGATCGACGATCGCCTGCACGTCGTCGAGCGCGTACACCTCGGCGAGGGTGGCGAGTACGGTTTCCGCCTGCGATGCGTCCATGGAGGGCCGCTTCCCTTATCGGCGGTCCCGGCCGGGGGGTTTGAGGGGGTCCGGGGGCAAAGGGGGCGGCTAGAATCCCAGTCCCTTGCGGACGCGGCTCCTCGCCTTCCTCCTCTTCCTCTCCGGCGCGGGGGCGCTGGCGCTCGAGGTGGCCTGGTTCCGGAGGACGGCGCAGGTCGCCGGCGCCACCTCGGTCGCGATGGCGGGCGTCCTCGCGGCGGTCATCGGCGGGATGGCGCTCGGCGCCCACCTCCTCGGCAAGGTCGCCGACCGGTCCCAAAGCCCCCTCCGCCTCTACGCGCTCCTCGAGCTCGGGGTCGCGCTCGGCGCCGCCCTCTCCCCCACCCTCCTCGACCTCGCCCGGCCCGCGTTCGACGCGGCGGGGATCGCCGTCCGGTTCCTCCTCGCGACCGTGATCCTCGCCCCGCCCGCGGTGCTGATGGGCGGGACGCTTCCCGCCGCCGCCGCCGCGCTCCGCGCGGGCGAGGCGCGCGGCCGCGACATCGGCATCCTCTACGCGACGAACACCTTGGGCGCCGTCTGCGGCACGTTCGCCGCGGGCTTCGTGCTGCTGCCCGCGCTCGGGCTCGCGTGGACCATGCGCGCGGCCGCGCTCCTGCCCCTCGGCGCCGGGCTCCTCGCGCTCCTCGCGGGCGGTGGCGCCGCGGCCCCCGGAGCCCCCTCGCCTCCCGCGCCGGGCGCGCGCCGCGCGGTCCTGCTCTACGCCGCGTCCGGCTTCATGGGCCTCGTCGCGGAGGTCGCCTTCACGAGGCAGCTGGTCCTCGTGTTCGGCTCCGCGACGTACGCGTTCACGACGATGCTCGGCGTGTTCCTGCTCGGGATCGGCCTCGGCGGTGCGGTCGGCGCGCGGCTCGCGCGCAAGACGTCGCGGCACCTCGAAGCGCTCGAGACGACCGTCGCGCTGACGGCGGCCGTGTTCTCGCTGTCGGCGCTCCTCGTCTACCTGCTGCCGCGGCTCTACCTCGAGGGGTTCCTGCGGCTCGGCGGCGGATTCGGCGCGGGCCTCGCGCTCCGGCTCCTGCTCTCGGCGATCGTGCTCCTGCCCGGCGCGCTCGGGCTCGGGATCGCGTTCCCCTTCGCGGCGCACCTCGCGACCGCGGGCGCCCCGGGCAGCGGGACCGGGCGGCTCTACGCCGCGAACACGCTCGCCTCGATCGTCGGCTCGACGGCCGCGGTCTTCCTGCTCGTGCCATGGCTCGGCCCGCAGCACGCGACGGTCGCCGCGGCGCTGCTCGCCGCGCTGCTCGCTGCCGCCGGGCGCCGCCGGCTCCTGCTCGCGGCCGCGGCGTGCGCCGTCGGCCTCCTCCCCGCCCCGCAGGTCGCGCGCGAGCGGCTGCTCTCGGGCGTCTACTTCGTGCCGTGGGCGTGGACGACGGGCGGGAAGATCGACGAGCGCTCGTGGAAGGAGGGCGTCGACATCCCGTTCTTCGAGTACGGCCGCGAGGCCACGATCTCGATCTGGCGCTGGTACGGCACGGACAGCGTCCTCATCGACGGCAAGGCGGAGGCGACGAACCAGGTCCTCTCCGACGACCTGCACCTCTCGCTCCTGGGACACGCTCCGATGGCGGTGCATCCGGACCCGCAGCGCGTGCTGATCGTCGGGCTCGGCATGGGGACGACCTACCGCGCGGTCGAGGCGCACAAGCCCGAGCTCGCGCGGGTCGTCGAGCTCGAGCCCGCGATCGTGAACGCGGCCGCGCTCCTCGGCACGAAGCCCAAGGAGATCGTCCTCGACGACGCGCGCGCCTACCTCCGCGCCACCGACGAGACCTTCGACGTCATCACGAGCGACCCGATCCACCCGTGGGTGCGCGGGAGCGGGGATCTCTACACGAAGGAGTACCTCGAGAGCTGCCGCGCGCGGCTCGCGCCCAAAGGCGTCGCGTGCCTCTGGGTGCCGCTCTACCAGATGGGCGTCTCGGACGTGCGCGACGTGCTCAGGACCTTCTGCGCCGTGTTCCCCTCGGTCGCGCTCTTCTACGGGGGGGAGGACCTCGTGGCCGTCGGGGGGCAGGACGTCGGCGCGCCGCGCGCGCCCTCCGGCACGGCGAAGGAGCAGCTCGAGCTGCTGTCGGCCGCCGACCTCTCGAAGCTCGTGGTCGCGCGCCGCGACCGGATCGTGGCCGCCGTCGGCGACGGGCCGATCCTCACGGACGACGCGCTGCGCCTCGAGTACTCGACGCCGCGCCAGGTGGACGACCACGAGGCGGCGGACTGCCTCGAGTGGGTCCACGACCTCTGGGCGGACCCGCCGCCGCCCTACGGGTCGCTCCTGCTCGCGCTGACCGCGAAGAAGCGAGGCGACGGCGACGCGATGTGGTCCGAGCTCGAGAAGGCGCAGAAGGAGGCACCCGGGAGCGCGCACGTCCGGCGCACGCTGGGCGAGCTCTGCCTCGTCGGCGCGGGCGACGCCATCCGCGAGGGGAGGCTCGAGGAGGGCGTGCGCTACTTCCGGATCGCGCGCGGCTACCTCGCGGGCGACACGCGGCTCATCGGCCTCGAGGCGGACCTGCGCGCGGCGCAGGGCGACGCCGCGGCCGCGGCCGGCGGCGAGGCGGCGGCGAAGGATCTGTACGCGACGGCGCGGGAGCTCCTCGAGCGGCTGCTCGAGGCCGATCCGGGGAGCGACTACCTGAAGAGGAAGATCGCGGCACTCCGGTAGGCCCCCTTCCCCCGCGCTGCCCGGTCATCAGATGACCCGAGGCCTTCCCCTCCCTTACAATCCCGGCCATGGCGCTGTGCGACGAGGGGTACCGCTGCGACCGGTGCAGGGAGTACGTGGAGGACATCCGGGAGTCGGAGCTCTACCTCCGCTACGTCCTCGGCGTCGTCCCCGCCGAGGAGCTGCCGCGCGAGCCCGAGCGCCACATCCGCTGCGCGACGGAGTTCGCGCAGTTCATCGTGGATGAGGGCTTCCCGCCCGTCGCGTGCGACGACCCGGCGCTCGACAAGAAGGGCCTCCCGGCGGAGGTGCGCGCGATGCAGGAGCGCATCTTCACGCGCGCGTGGCGGCGGCTGCAGGAGTGTTTCGAGAGCGCGATCCCGATGGACGAGTACCCGCTCCGCGCCGAGGACCTCGCCTGATCCTCACTTCCGCTGCGGATCGGCGTACCCGAGGAAGCCCAGGAACCCGAGGAAGCCGAGGTATCCGAGCCGGTTGTCCAGGAATCCGAGGAGTCCGAGGAACCCGAGGAAGCCGAGGTAGCGAAGATGGTGCTTTTTCATCGCAGGCCTTTCAGAGCACGATCGTCACCGGGCCGTCGTTACAGAGGTCGACCTCCATCATCGCGCCGAAACGGCCGGTCGCGACCTCGATGCCGTGGCCGCGGAGGCTCCGGCAGAAGAGGTCGTAGAGACGCTCCGCCTCCTCGGGCCGCGCCGCGCCGATGAAGGACGGCCGGTTCCCCTTCGACGTGTCGGCGAGGAGCGTGAACTGCGAGACGACGAGCGCCTCGCCCCTGGCGTCCAGGACCGAGCGGTCGATCGGCCGCTCGCCGCTCGGGAAGATCCGGAGCTTCGCGACCTTCGCGGCGAAGGCGTGCGTCTGCTCCTCCGTGTCGCCCTGGGCAACGCCGAGGAGCACGACGATCCCCCGGCCGATCCGGCCGGTGACCTCGCCAAGGACCCGCACCTCGGCGCGGGAGACCCGCTGCACGACCGCTCGCACGCGGCGGCAATTATTCCACGCCGGCGGCCCCCGGAGCCCCCCCATCTCGCCAACTACTGGCCCCCGCGCCCCCCGCCGATACTCTCAGGCATCCGATGGACCTCCTCCGCGACTTCTGGGACCTGATCGCGACCCCCGACGGGCTGAAGCGCCTCATCGGCTGGGGCGGCATCCCCGTGATGACCGCGATCATCTTCGCGGAGACGGGCCTCCTCATCGGCTTCTTCCTGCCGGGCGACAGCCTGCTCTTCATCGCCGGGTTCCTCTGCAGCCCGGCGGGCGGCGAGGTGCTCCCGATCCTCTGGGTCAACGTGATCCTCTC
>WYBS01000187.1 GCA_011525755.1 Planctomycetaceae bacterium | reverse complement strand
GGTTCCGCTCGCGGAACCAGGAGAGCAGCTCGTCGGCCTTCGTGATCTCCCCGTCCGTCGGGGTGCCGTCGGTCAGGAAGAAGAGCGTGTCCGGGGTGTCCGGGAAGTCCATCCGGGCGATCGATTCCGCGTCGCCGAGGCCGAGGATCATCCGCAGCGCGTCGTAGTGGTTCGTCTGCCCGGTCGGCGCGAGGGCGCGCACCGCCCCGATCGCGTTCTCGCCCGCGGTCCCCGCCGGCTGCGGCACGTCCTGCCAGATCCTCACGCGGTCGCTGAAGAAGACGAGGTTGATGCGCGTCCGCGGGTCCAGATCGCGGATCGCCTGCTCGACCTCCTCCTTGCAGACGGCCATCCGCGTCGTGCCCTTGTACGTGCGGCCGAGCTTGCTCTGCCACTCCTGCGAGACCGCGAACCCCTGGTTCATCGACTCCGAGATGTCGATGACCCACCCGACGGTGCGCGTGTAGAGCTTGATGCCGTAGTACGTCGGCGGCCCGCCCTTCTTGGGCCCCGCCACGGTCCGCCGCTCGTCCGCCTTCGGCTCCCTGGGTTCCGTGGGCCTCCCTTCCTCCCCGCCGAGCTCCTCTCGCGACTTCCTCTCGAGCTCGCCGAGGCTCTTCGCCTTCTGCCAGTACCGCATCCACTGCTCTTTGTTCCACTCCTGGTCCATCCCGGTGAGCGCGACGAGCGAGCGCTTGATCGCGTCGTGCACCCGCCCGCCCTCGGCGTCGATGCGGCCGATCAGCGCGTCCACGGCGGCCCGGTCGCCGATCGCGCGGAAGGCGTCGGTCGTCGCGACCTTCACCTGCCAGGCGGCGTGCATCAGGTTGCGCTCCCACTGCGGGATCGTCCCGCCGGCGGCGCCGCCGAAGAGGCCGAGCGCGTCCATCGCCGCGATGCGGACCTTCGCGTTGGAGGACTCGGCGGCGAGGCGCGCGATGGCGGGGATCGCCTCCGCGTCGCCCATCTGCGCCAGCGCGCGCGCCGCGTTCGCCTGCACGAGCCAGAAGGAGTCGGAGAGCGCCTTGCGGAGCGCCGGGGCGGCCTCCGCCTGCTTCAGGCGGCCGAGCGTGCGGCAGATGGCGGCGCGCCCGAGCTTGCCCGCGCGCTCGTACCCCTCGCCGCGGAGCCACGCGAGGACCTCCGGGTCCTCCGTCTTGTCGAGGACCATCGCGATCACCTCGCGCACGCGGTCGGACGCGCGCGCGTCGAGGAGCGAGAGGAGGAGCCGCGCGGTCTTCACGTTCTGGCACCGCTCGAGCCCCTTGATCTTGCCCGCGAGGAGCTGCGGATCGGTCTCGTTCGCGATGTCGCGCAGCTCGCGCGAGCCCGCCTCCTCGACATCGGTCTCGCTCCGCTTCTCCCGGTTCGTCGCCGTCACGTCGCCGCGCCGTCCCATCACGCGCTCGCGCCAGCGGTCATCGACGTACTCGGGCGCCTGCCCCCACGCCTCCTTCGCCGCCACGCGCGGCTCCTTCGCCTCGCGCAGGAGCCGGATGAACTTCACGAACGGCTCGCGCTCCTCCGCCGTGAAGATCTCGAACCACGACCAGGAGCGGACGTGCATCTCGTACGTCATCTGCTTCGCCGTCGAGGCCTGGAACATGCGCTCGACGGGGTCGTCCTGCGGCCCGCGCGACGCGGTCTTTTTCGCCTTGTCGTCCCAGCGCGATCCGCTGCCGCCCACGGTCACGCCCTCGTACGCGCAGAACGTCGCGAAGTCCTTCGCGCGGGGGTGGAGCTTGCAGAGCCAGTGCGCGGCGCCGCGGAAGATCCACTGGGGGAGGTCCTTGTCGTGCGTGCCGCCGGAGTGGTAGGTCGAGATGCAGAGGTGCCCGATCATGTGGCGGCACGTGAAGTGGAGCTGGTCGTCGTCGCGGCCCGCGATGCAGAAGCCGTTGCCCGCGCCGCCCGGCAGCTTGCCCGAGCCGCCTCCGTAGAGGAGGTTCGTGTCGGGGTGCCCCCAGTGGACCCCCGAGAACGAGCGCCGGTTCGACTCCGAGTGGACGAACACGATGAGCGAACGCATCTCGCGCGGGGCGCCGAACACCTTCTCGAAGTCGCGCCGGGCGAGCTCCGCGCGCTGGAGGTAGAGATGCAGGAGCTCGTGCTTGAACGCGAGGCGCACGCCGCCGCCGCGCGTGACGATCTGGAGCCGCGGGATGTCGGTCACGACCACGTAGTGCGGGCTCGTCGCCGCCTCGATGCCCTTCCCGCCGATCTTCCGCTGGGTCGCCGCGATCTGTTCCGCCTCCGCGTGGCCGTCACGCAGGCCGTCCTTCTGCTTCCAGCGCGCGCACACCGAGCAGTGGATGCCCCACGACGCGGCGTGCCGGAGCAGGAAGCTCTCGAGGCTCGCCATCCGGTAGTCGCCGTCGTGCCCCTCGCCGGGGCGCCAGGGCTTCGGCGCGAGGCCGCGGTTGACGAGGTCGCAGATGCTCGGGTCGCCCGGCGGCCGCACCGGCGACCCGAGCGACTCGTAGTCGGAGGGCCCGACGTCGCAGGTGCACGCGTCGTCCTCCGCACGCGCGGCGCCGACGGCGAGGAGAACCACGAGGATGCGGAGGCGCACGCTCAGGCCATTGTACGCGGGAGGCCGTCGAAGAAGTCGACGGCGCCGGTCTCGAGCGAGTACTCCGCGCCGACGACGCGGAGGCCGTCGGTCTGGATGAGCCGCTCGAGCACCTCGGATCCGTGGCGCAGGTGGTCGGCGGAGGCTCGCACGTTCGCCCGGACGGCGCGCTCCACGAGGGCGTCGGCGTCGTAGCCGGCCGCGAGGAGCTCCTCGACGGAAGGGCGCACGCGATCGACGATCGAGCGGAGGTTCTTCGACTGGTTCTCCGTCGGCCGCCGGAGCTCGTCGATCGTGGCGAGGATCGCACCGCACTGCGAGTGGCCGAGGACGACGACGAGGCGCGTGCCGAAACGCTCGGCCGCGAACTCGACGCTGCCGACGAGGGAAGGCGCGACGATGTTGCCGGCGACGCGGATCACGAAGAGGTCCCCGAACCCCTGGTCGAACACGAGCTCCGCGGGCACGCGGGAGTCGGAGCAGCCGAGCACGATCGCGACGGGTCGCTGCCCGGCGAGGAGGTCCGCGCGCCGCGCGTCGGTGAGGATCGGGCCGCGGAGGCTCGCGTTGGAGACGAACCGCCGGTTCCCCTCGCGGAGGCGTTCCAGGGCTTCGTCGGCGGGGAGCGCGTGCATGCGCGCCATCGTAGCGGAAGCGGGGGGGCTCCGGGGGCCGGGCGGCGGGTTGCGCCGATCCTCTGGGCGATGCCGAGGCGGAGGCTCGTCGGCCGGATCGCGCTCCTGGCCGCCGCGATGGGGGGGGCACCCGTCGCCGACGACTTCACAACCTGCCCGGACGGTGTCCGCGCGCTTGCGGTCCTCGCGCGCATCGGCGTCGCGCTTGTTCCGCGCCGAGGACCGCTGGGCGCGCCGCTGGGCGCGCCGCTGGGCGCTCCTCGCCGCCCCTCGAAAGCGCGGAACTCGTTCCGCGGGTCCGCTGCCCTAACCTTGGGCCGGGTAACGGGTTCCGTCGCCCGCGCACATTAACCGTTAGTGTGTGCCGGTCAGCTGGACGAACTGGCCGCCGTTCTCCTGGGCGAAGGCGGGCAGGAATTCGAGCTCGACGCCCATCTGGCCCATCGTGATCACGTGCACCCGGAGGCGCGCGAAGCGGTTCTGCTCGCGGAACCACGCCCGGAGCTCGTCGGTCTTTGTGATCTCGCCGTCGGTCGGCGAGCCGTCGGTCAGGAAGAAGAGCGTGTCCGGCGTGTCGCAGAAGGCCGCCGACCACGGGTCCCTCCCGTCGTCGGTGCCGAGCACGAGCCGGAGCGCGTCGTAGTAGTTCGTCTGGAGCTTGCAGTCGATGTTCTGCACCGCGGAGATCGCGTTCTCGCCGCTCGTGCCCGCGGCCACGGGCGAGGTCTGCCACGCGCGCGCCGTCGTGTTGAAGAAGTAGAGGTTGAGCCGCGTCCGCGGGTCCATCTCCTTGATCGCGTAGGCGATCTCCTCCTTCGCGACGTCGATCTTCGTCTTGCCCTTGAACTCGTGGCCGAGCTTCGCCTCCCAGTCGTCCGAGACCTGGAATCCGGTCTTCATCGACTCCGAGATGTCGAGCACGTACCCGACCGTCCTCGCGTAGACCTTGATCCCGTAGTAGGTCGGCCGCTTGGGGGAGTCCCGCGCCACCGTCCCGCCCCCCTGCGGCGCGGCCGGCGTCGCCCCCTCCTTCTCGAGCTCCTCCTTCATCTTCTTCTCGATGTCCCCGAACTTCTTCATGTGGGCCCACCACTTGAGCCACTCCTCGCGCGTCATCTCCCGGTCGTAGCCGGAGATCTTTCGCAGCGCGTCCTGGATCTCGTCCTGGACCCGTCCCCCCTCGGTGTCGAGCCGGCCGATGAGCATGTCCAGCGCCTTCGTGCTGCCGATCGCGCGGAAGGCGTCGCAGGTCGCGACCTTGACCTGCCACGCGGGGTTCATGAGGTTCGACTCCCAGAGCGCGATCGTGTCGGCGGCGTCGGTCCCGAAGAGGCCGAGCGCGTCCATCGCGGCCATCCGGAGCTTCGGCGCCCCCGCCGTGGCCGCCATGTTCGCGAGCGTCTTGATCGACTCCGTGTCGCCGAGCATCGCGAGCGTGCGCGCCGCGTTCGCGCGCACGAGCCAGAAGGAGTCCGCGAGCGCCTCGCGGCAGAGCGGGATCGCCTCCTTGTCCCCGCGCACGCCGAAGGCGCGCACGAGCGCCGCGCGCGCGAGCTTCCCGGCGCGCTTGTAGCCGTCGCCGCGCAGCCACGCGAGCACCTCGGGGTCCTCCGTCCGCTCGAACATGAGCGCGATCACGGCGCGCACGCGCTCCGAGTCGCGCGAGTCGATGAGCGAGACGAGGAGCCGCGCGGTCTCGACGTTCTTGCACATCTCGAGCCCGCGGATGCGGCTCGCGAGCAGCTGGAGGTCCTCCTCGGATCCGATGTCGGCGAGCTCGCGCGCCGTCGCCTCGCCGAGCTCCTTCTCCTTTTCCTTCTCCTTCTCTGTGGCCGCCGCCGACGAGCGCTTGCCGAGGACGAACTCGCGCCAGCGGTCGTCGACGATCTCGGGGGCCTGCCCCCAGGCGTCCTTCGCGGCCACGCGCGGCTCCGCGGCGCGGCGCAGCCCCTGGATGAACTTGACGAAGGGCTCGGGCTCCTCGCGCGTGAACGTGTCGAACCACGACCACGCGCGCACGTGCTTCTCGAAGTCGAGCTGCTTCGCGGTCGCCGCCTGGAACATCGCCTCGACCGGGTCCTTCTTCGGCCCGATCCGCGCGATCTTCTGGGCCTTCAGGTCCCACTTGGACCCGCTGCCCCCGACGGCCCCGCCGGTGACGCCGCCCCCGCCCGCGGTGCCCCCGCCGCCCGCGCCCGGGACGCTGCCGCCCCCCGGACCCCCTCCGCCTCCGCCTCTCCCCCGGCCCCCTCCGCCCCCCGACGCGACCCCCTCGAACTGGCAAAAGGTCGCGAAATCCCTCGCCCGCGGGTGCAGCTTGCTGAGCCAGTGCGCGCAGCCCTCGTCGATCCAGTGGGGGAGGTACTTCTCGTGCGGCTCGACGGCCACGTAGGTGGACATCAGCAGGTGGCCGATCAGGTGCCGCATCGTGAAGTGCAGATCGTCGTCGTCCTTGCCCGAGACGAGGAGCCCGTTGCCGCAGCCGGCCGGCCACTTGTTCGACGTGCCGTACCCCTTTTGCACGTTGATCGCCGTGCCGACGTAGTGCATCGACATCTTCTTGGAGAGCGACTCGGACCGGACGAAGACGATGCACGACGCGCCGTTGTACGCCGCGCCGAAGACCTTCTCGAAGTCGCGCCGCGTCATCTCCGCGCGCTGCAGGTAGAGGTGGAGCAGCTCGTGCTGGTCGGCGACGCGGGCGCCGTTCGGCACCGCGATCTTCAGCCACTTGAGGTCGGTGATCGCGAAGAAGTTCGCGCTCCGCGCGCACTCGAGCGGCTCCTTGAAGAGATCCTGCTGCTCCTTCGCGATCTCCGCCATGCGCTGGTGGCCGGCGGGCATCTCCGCCTTCTCGCCGTGGCACTCGGGGCAGTTCGCCCAGTTCGGGAAGGGGCAGCACTTCTCGACCGCGCAGAGCGAGCAGCTGATCCCCCAGCTCGCCGCGTGGCGCCGGAGGAAGCAGCCCATCCGCGGCTGCGACGCGCACTGGTCGTTCCACGACTTCGGGAACTTCCCGCCGGGGTGCATGCCGTCGTGGACCGCCGGGCACGGATCGGGGTCGCTCGGAGCGACCTTCGGGCACTTGAGATAAAGGTAGGAGCCGCAGCCCTGCTCGCAGGTGCACTCGCGGCTCTCCTCCTGCGCGCCCGCCAGCGAGACCGCAAGAACGAGGAAGGGGATCCCGGTTCGCCGCATCGCGTTCCTCCAAGAGTATACGACCGGTCGGCGCGGCGGTTTCCCTCGGGGTGGAGGTGCCCGCGGAGGAGGGGGCGCTTTCGGGCGCTCCCTGATAGGTTTATCGCTCCCATGCGGGTCCTCCATGTCGCGATGGAGTGCTTCCCCTTCTCCAAGGTGGGGGGGATGGCGGACGTCACGGGCGCGCTCCCGGCGGCGCTCGGCGATGTCGGGATCGAGAGCCGCGTGCTCACGCCCTACTACCCGCAGCTCTACAAGGAGCCGCTCGGCCGGGAGATCGCGGCGTTCGACGTCTGGGTCGGGAGCGCGGCGCACCGGGTGCGGCTGTTCGAGGCGGAGCCCTTCGGCATCCTCGTGGAGCAGCCGACCGCGTACGACCGGGGCGGCGTCTACGACGACCCGGCGAGCGGGAAGGGGTACGGCGACAACCTCTTCCGCTGCCTCGTCCTCTGCCAGGCCGCGCGCGCCGCGGTGCGGCAGGGGATCTTCCCCGCCGACGTCGTCCACTGCCACGACAACCACACGGCGTTCGTGCCGGTCTACCTGAAGGACGACGCCGGCCCGCCGAGCGTCTACACGATCCACAACTTCGCCTACCAGGGGATCTACGGTGCCGCGGACTTCTGGCTAACGGGCCTCGATCCGAAGCGCTTCCACGGCCACTCCGCCTTCGAGTACTTCGGCGACCTCAATCTCATGAAGGCGGGCATCTCCTTCGCCGACCTCGTGACGACGGTGAGCCCGGCCTACGCGAAGGAGATCGTGACGCCCGAGCACGGCCACGGCCTCGACGGGGTCCTGCGGCACCTCGGCGACCGGCTCCTCGGCATCCTCAACGGGACCGACGAGAAGGTCTGGGATCCCGCGACCGATCCGCACCTCCCGGCGAGCTATTCCGCCGCGAAGCCCGCGGGGAAGGAGAAGTGCAAGGAGGCGCTGCGCGCGCGCGCCGGGCTCGAGACCGACCCGCAGGCGCCGGTCGTCGGCCTCGTCTCCCGCTTCACCCACCAGAAGGGGATCGACCTCCTCGGGTCGAACCTCCCCTGGCTCGTGCGGGCCGGCGCGCAGGTCGCGGTGCTCGGGAACGGCGACGCGGGCCTCCTCGACCTCTTCCGCGGCGCGCAGGGGCGGTGGCCGGGCCGCGTCGCGCTCCTCGAGGGCTACGACGAGGCGCTCGCGCACCTCGTCTACGCGGGCACAGACATCTTCTGCATGCCGTCGCGCTTCGAGCCGTGCGGCCTCTCGCAGATGTACGCGATGCGGTACGGCTCGGTGCCCGTCACGACGAAGATGGGCGGGCTCAAGGACACGGTGCTCCCGTTCGACGAGGAGCGCCGCGACGGCACCGGCGTGCTCGCCGACTGGGCGACCATCGACTCGCTCCAGGGCGCGCTCGACTACGCGCTCACGCTCTGGAAGAAGCCGCAGCTCTTCCGCCGCATGCGCAGGAACGGCATGGAGCGCGACTTCTCGTGGAAGCGGTCGGCGGAGCAGTACGCGGCGGCCTACGAGAGGGTGCGACGCAAGTGAAGGCGCTCGCGGCGGACATCGGCGGCACGCGGCTCCGCGCGGCGCTCGTGGACTCGAACGGCGAGATCCTCGACCGGCGCGACGGGCTCACTCCCCCGGACCCCCTGGACGGCATCGCGCTCTTGCGCTCGGTCTGGAACGAGCTCGGGAAGGCCGACGCGGGCGCGGTCGCGATCGCGGGCAGCATCCGCTCCTCCACGGGAGAGCTCGTGCAGTCGCCGAACCTGCCGAAGTGGGAGGGCGCTCGGCTCGGCGCGGAGCTCTCGTGCGAGGTGCTGAACGACGCGAACGCGGCCGCGCTCGGCGAGGCGTGGGTGGGGGGGCTCCGGGGGACCGGGGCGGCGATCCTCCTCACGCTCGGCACCGGCGTCGGCGGCGGGATCCTCCTCGACGGGCGGCTCTGGACGGGCGCCACGGGCGCGGCCGGGGAGCTCGGCCACATCTGCGTGCGGCCCGACGGCCCGAAGTGCGGATGCGGATCGACCGGCTGCCTCGAGATGTACGCGAGCGGGACCGCGATCGGGAAGGCGGCGGGCGCGGGGGATGCGAAGGAGGCCGAGCGCCGCGCGCGCGCGGGCGACGCGAAGGCGCGCGCGGCGTTCGACGCCGCGGCGGAGGCGCTCGGCATCGTGCTCGCGGGGCTCGTGAACGCGTTCAACCCGGAGGCGATCGCGATCGGCGGCGGGATGGTGCCGACGTTCGACCTGCTCGCGCCGCGGATCGAGGCGCTCGTCAAGGCGCGGACGTTCCGGCTCGCGCGCGAGGGGCTCCGGATCGTCCCCGCGACGCTCGGCAAGAACGCGGGCCTCCTCGGCGCCGCGCGCGCGGCGTTCCTCGCGAGGGGGTAGTGGACCTCCTCGACCCGCTGCCCGGGCACGCAAATACTAGTCATACGGAGCCAGGCTCCGACCCGCTAGCAAATCCCGCCGATGGCGAGCGGGTTTTCGGGAGATACTAGGCGACCGGAGCCTGG
>WYBS01000034.1 GCA_011525755.1 Planctomycetaceae bacterium | reverse complement strand
TCGGCTGCATCCAAGTTCTCCGCGGCGTCGTCGAGCTCCTTCGCGCAGCGTATCGCCGCCAGCCGCCCGAGTGGTAGGTGTGGGTGCGACGCGGAAAACGCGCAGACCGGTTCCAGGTGCGTCTAACTCCTATTCGACTTTACACGGGGGGCGCGGGGCTGCATAGCGGCGGGCGGGGGGCGGTCGGGGCGGGAGGCGTAACCTCCTGCTGGGACACGTGATAGGGCCGATAAGGCGGGGGCCACGCGGGCATGATAGACAGTTCTGCCTTTGGCGGCCGGAGGGCACCGGAGGGCACCGGAGGGCACCGGAGGGCACCGGAGGGCACCGGAGGGCACCGGAGGGCACCGGAGGGCACCGGAGGGCACCGAGGGCGGGAGAGCGGCCGCGCGCGACGGGGCTGCCGGCGGTCCTTTGGCCGGGCGCCTGCTTCCGTGCGAGCGCGGCGGATGCGGCGGCCGGCCGGCCGACCGTGCGTGCGTGCGTGCGTGCGTGCGTGGATCCCGCTCACCGGTCGCCGGCGAGGCGGTCCATCGGGCTACGGACGCCACTCGGGCCGCGGTCGAGCACGTGCGTGTAGATCATCGTGGTCGACACGTCGCGGTGGCCGAGCAGCTCCTGCACCGTGCGGATGTCGTAGCCGTCCTCCAGGAGGTGCGTCGCGAACGAGTGGCGGAACGTGTGGCAGGTCGCGCGCTTCGGGATGCCCGATGCGAGCACGGCCTCGCGTACCGCGGCCTGGAGCAACGTCTCGTGCAAATGGTGGCGGCGCCGCTCGCGCGTCTCCCGGTCCCGGTAGGCGCGCGTCGCGGGAAACGCCCACTGCCATGCGAGGTCGCGACCGGCCGACGGCAGCTTCGCCGCCACCGCCGCCGGCAACGCGACATAACCCGCGCCCGCGGCGACATCCCGATCATGCTGCCCCCGGACCCCCTCGAGATGGCCCGCCAGGGCGGGCCGCAGCGACACCGGGAGGAGCGTCGCGCGGTCGCGGCCGCCCTTGCCTTCGCGCACAGTGATCTGCCTGCGCGCGAGATCGACGTCCTTCACGCGGAGGCGGCAGCACTCCATGAGGCGCAGGCCGGACCCGTAGAGGAGCGACGCCATCAGCCGAGGCACGCCGTGCATCCGGTCGAGGACGGCGCGTACCTCGTCGCGCGAGAGCACCGTCGGCAGGCGCGCGGGCCTCTTCGCCCGCTCGATCTCGTCGAGCCACGGGAGCTTCACGCCGAGGACGTCGCCGTAGAGGAAGAGGAGCGCGGCGAGCGCCTGGTTCTGCGTGGCGGCCGACACGCGGCCGCGGGTCGCGAGGTCGGAGAGGAACGCCTGGACCTCCCCGGCGCCGAGCGCCGCGGGGTGGCGCCTGCCGTGGAACTCGAAGTAGCGGCGCATCCACCCGAGGTAGGCGTCCTCGGTGCGCGGGCTCATGTGGCGGAGCCGCATCGCGGCGCGCACGCGCTCGACGAGCCGGTCCGGTTGCCGCGACACATGGAAGGGGACGTCGGGCTCGCGGACGCAGGTTGCGATGGCGAGGCTCACGGGGGCATTCTACGTCGCCTCGCGACGAGGTGAGGGGGCTCCGGGGGCAGGAGGGCGTGCCGGGGTGCGGGCGTAGCTCACGGCGAAGAGGACGCCGATGGCGAGGTCGACGAGGAACGGCGCGGCGGCCATGGCGTCGATGCGATGCGTCGCGAGGAGCCGGAGGGCGGCGCCGCCGGCCAGCCACTTCTCGGCGACGGCGGGCAGCATGAGCGGCCGGTAGCGGACCGGGTCCTTGGCGATGACGAGGAACGCGAGCTGCCACGCGAGCGCGACGCCGAGGAGCGCGTAGTACTGCTCCGGGCGGTTCGTCGGCGGCGGGAAGTCGCGGCCGATCCTCTCCTCGAGGAAGAACATCGGGAGGAGGACGAGGAACCCGTAGATCCCGGCCCAGAGGAAGACTCGCCTTGCGAAGTTGATCCCGCTCACGCCGGCCTGATGTTCTTGTTCGTGCGGAAGACGTTGTCCGGGTCCCACTTCGCCTTCACCGCGGCGAGGCGGTGCAGGTTCCTCCCGAGCGCCGCCTCGGTGCGGCCGTGGCCCTCGTCCTCCGTCAGGAAGTTGAGGTAGGTGCCGCCGGTCCCGAACGGCCTCATGTCGCTCCACGCGGCGCGGGCCCACTCGATGTTCCTCGCGTCGTCGCCCGCGTCGTCCCACGCCCCGGCCACGTTCAGCACGTAGCGGGCGTCGCGGTTGCCGACCGGCGAGTGCTCCGCGGGGAACCGGTTCAGCGCGCCGCCGATCTGGAAGAGGATCACCGCCGAGTGCGGCGAGGCGATCCGCGTGGCGTGCTCCGTGAACTTCGCGCAGAGCGCCGGCTCGACCCGCGGCAGGTACTCGCTCTTCCAGTAGTAGCGCCGGCCCTTCGGCTGCGTCGCGTCGAGGAGCGTCTGCAGCTGCGCGTACGGCCGCCTCGCGAGGATGTCCCCCACCGGCTTCCCGAACGCCTTGATCGGCGCGACGGCCTTCTCCCCCGCCGCGGGGTCGCCGGTATGGCACGCGAGGAGCGCGACGATGGGTTTCCCGTGGATTTCCTTCGGCAGCCAAGGCGCGGGCGGCGCCATGCGCATCAGCGCGACCAGCGTGAGCTCGGGCGGCGCGGCCTCGGCCATCGTCCGGTAGAGATCGAGCACCTTGGGCGCGTCGTGCGCCGGCCATGCGACGAGGCCGCCGACCACCTCCGGGCCGACGTCGTGGAGCGCGTAGTCGATCGCGGTGACGACGCCGAAGTTTCCGCCGCCGCCCCGGAGCCCCCAGAAGAGGTCCGCGTTCTCGTCCTCGCTCGCGCGCACGAGCCTCCCCTCCGCGGTGACGAGGTCCATCCCGACGACGTTGTCCGTCGTCCAGCCGAAGCGCCGCGTGAGGTAGCCGAAGCCGCCTCCGAGGGTGAGCCCCGCGATGCCCGTCGCGGACACGAAGCCGAGGACCGCGGCGAGGCCGAACACCTGCGTCTCGCGGTCCACGTCGCCGAGGAGGCAGCCCGCCTGCGCGCGCGCGACCCTCGCGCGCGGATCCACGAGGACGCCGCGCATGAGCGACATGTCGAGCATCAGGGCGCCGTCCGCGACGGCGACCCCGGCGATGTTGTGCCCTCCGCCCTTCATGCAGAGCAGGAGATCGCGTTCCCGCGCGAACCGCACGGCGGCGATCGCGTCGGCGGCGCCGAGGCAGCGCGCGACGGCCGCGGGGCGCCGGTCGATCATCGCGTTCCAGAGGGTCCGGGACTCCTCGTATCCGTCGCTGCCGGGCAGGAGCAGGGGTCCGCGCAGCTTCAGCGCGTCGGGATCCCGGAGAGGGGGGGGCTCGGGGGCAGGCATGGCCAAAGGATGCCTCAAGGCGGAAGTTGACGCTTGGCCGGGCGTCGCGAAGACTTGATCGGGCGTCCGGCGGCCCCCGGACCCCCCCTGCATCGTGAGCGAAGACGTCCTCTCCGACCTGCTCCGAAGGGTGCGCCTCCGCGGCGCGCTCTTCTACTATGTCGAGGGGAGCTCGCCGTGGGTCGCGGAGACGCCGGCCGC
>WYBS01000033.1 GCA_011525755.1 Planctomycetaceae bacterium | reverse complement strand
GAGCCGACGGAGTAGAATGGAACTGCATCGGGCTTTCCTCCGGCGTGTGGCGGCAGACCTACCACCATGCTTCGGACGGAAAGCCTTTTTCGTCCCCTCCCACCCCTCAAAACCGCGAAACTCCAGGAGAGGCTCCCTGTCGCCCTAAGTCCCGACGGCTGGTAGACTTGCGCGCGCCACGGGGCCGTAGCTCAATGGATAGAGCAGCGGACTCATAATCCGTGCCGTACGCCTTGTCCCGCAAGGACTTACGACCGCTGGTTGTCCATATGGTCCATACCGTCCATATGGTCCAAAAGAAGCGCATCGGAAGCGCATCACGAACCCGCGTCCGCGGACACCTTGGACACCCTGGACATCGGGCCGGACCCAGCCCCCGCGGCGTGCTCGCCGTCCGCTTCGTCGGGGGCGACACCACCTCCCCGTGCTCCGTCTGCGCGACGCGGCGTAGCTCTCGCTCCCTGACAACCACGACGCCCGCGTCCCCGCCGGGCGCGCACCGTCCGCAGCGCCCGGTCAAGGTGCGGAACCGCCCCCTCCGAACCGCGCCCGCCGCCGCCCGCGGTCACGAATCCGGCGTCCATCGACCGCCGGGCCGCTACAAACCCGTACTCCAGCAACCAGCAACCGCGTCCGAGTGCCCCGGGATCGCGCTCCGCGTCGTCCATCCGGTGCTGGGCCGGTACAGCCGCTTCACTCATTCTAATCGCGCAGCGCGGCCTCCAAGGTCGGCGTGTCCCAGTACCGAACAGTCCCGTCGCTCATCGCCACAAGGCGCATGCCCCCGTCGTCCGGCTTGGTCTCCCAAAGTAGCGGAAGTGGTTCTGGTTGCTTCAGCTGGCGCGTCCCCTTGTAGCGCTCCCAGGGAAACGTGCTGTAGTCACCTTCGCGAACTTGTGTCTCCGTTGGGCCGGTACCGAGGCGCTCACTCCGAAATGACGACAGCGGCACCCGACCTGCCACCGCGTACACATCGACAGCGCCTCCTGCCCGCGGCACGTCTCCGCTCATCGCCATCGCGGTCGCGAGCATCCGCAGGTGTTCCCTGTCCTTCTGTCGCGCGACTCCCGCACTCACACCACTCCTGATGTCGAACCGCGTCCCGACGCTCTCCCACCAGCCGTTCCACGCGCGCCGATCTGGCCCATAGAGCTGCCCTGTCGCGAGCTGCAGCTCGCGGGCAATGGCGTCGGCACGTGCCGTCGGAAGTGCCGGCAATCTCTCAATGGCGAGCGGTATCGCATCCGCCCGCTCGCAATACACCAGCGCGTGCATTGCTGCGGCCGCGTATTCCAAGTCCCACTCGGAGAGGTATCCGCGCAACCGGTCGAGGGCCTTGGTCGATCCTACGCTCGCCATTGCGGAACAGACGTCCACGTGAAAGACCCTCCTAACGTCGCTCGCGACAACATCCGCGAGCACATCGACCATCTCCTCGTCTCCCACGGCCGAAGCGGCCTGCAGCGCGAGTCGAATCTCCGTCTCCCCTCGAATCGCTCCAACGACGCCTGTGCGGACCCTCTCCCGGAGAAGTCGAATCACAAACGTGCGTACTTCGGCCTTGTTCGGTGCGCCGAGGCGAGCCAGCGCGGTTGCGCCGACAGCCTTCAGGAGTGGATCCTTGCGCCGAAACAGCAGCTCCGCCTCGATGATGGCGGCTTCCGTGCGGACTCCCACCAGAACATCGACAATCCGCGTGGCAGTATGTGGCGTCACGCGGGCGTAGTTGTCGGAGGCAATCCGGAGCGGCTCCCAGATCTTGTCGCCATGCCTGACGGCTTGCGCGACTGTTCGGGTGCCACCCTTGTCGTCTTCAACGACGGCCTCCGCTGCGGCCACGGCCGACAGATCTTCGTCGGCTGCGCACAGGACGCACACGCTGGCCAGCACGATGACGCGTCTCACTTTTGCCTCTGTGGATTTGGAGTGCCGTTGTCGCCGGCAAGCGCGAGCGCTGCGGCGTGGGGCATAGTGGAACCGAGCCCATACCTGCGGACATCCACGCCGCCGGCTTGAGCTACACGGAACGCCCACGTCGTGCAGTTGTGCATGTACAGGTGGTAGAAAGTACCGTTCGGTTGACCCCGAGCGAGGCAACACGGATCGCGATGGCGTAGCGAATCGTCGGCGTGCGGTCGCTGATCTCCGAGATCACGAAGAACTCGTCCGGGCCGTATCCCGTGAAGCGCGTGATCTGGACTCTCTGCTCCCACTCGGCCCCGAGGGTGGTGAAATCCTCGGGAAACTGCGCGGGCGCGACGTGGACCGCCGCTCGGGCGCAACCGGCCACACCGAGGACGACCACCGCGCATCCGAGGAACTTCAGGAGGAGGGGCACCGCGTTCATCCTACTGCGGCGGTGCCGCGCGTCGCCGCTATAGAATCGTCGCGGGATTCCCATGCGGCGAGCTCTGCGCCCTCTCTCCGTGGTTGCCGTGCTCGCGGTCGTAGTCCTGGCGTCCTGGGGATGGCGCCGGGCGATCTGGCCGAGGGCAGAACCGCATCAGGGCAACGAGGAGAGCGTCGCTCCGGCCTCGCCTGACCGGTCGGATGTCGCGGTCCCGGGCGCTGCCGAGGCATGGCCGGAAACCGCCATCGCCGTGTCGCGAGGCGGTCATCTTGCCTTGCTCGAGATCCTAGGGGAACCAGTCGGCCCCGAGCACGCCGCCGGCGAGGTGTGTGTGAGTCCCGACGGGATGACCGTCGTCGCCGGGCACGAGGACGGATCCGTCGTGGTCTGGGAGATCGGGGCCGCGTCGTCGCGTCTCGTGCGTAGCTTCGCCGCGCACGCGGGGTCGGTAGACGCCCTAACGTGGAGCCCCGACGGGCAGCGGGTGGCGACGGCCGGCGCCGACGAGGTCGTGCTCTGGGACCCGTGGACGGGCCGCGCAACGCTCACGCTGCCAAGATCGAGGAACCGTTTCTTCGATCTCGCCTTCAGCCCGGATGGGCTCCGGCTCTACACGAGCGCGCGACCCGAAG
The DNA here is from genome assembly GCA_011525755.1 of Planctomycetaceae bacterium. Classification (GTDB taxonomy): domain Bacteria; phylum Planctomycetota; class PLA2; order PLA2; family PLA2; genus PLA2. The sequence goes on along the minus strand of WYBS01000033.1, from coordinate 65,394 downwards.
TGGTTGATGTCTGGGACGTGGCGTCCGAGGAGAAGAAGGCGACGCTAGACGGGGAGATCGCGACCGGGGCCTACGCCGGTGAGGAGTGGGAGGGACCCTTGGCGAAGGCCCCGATCGGCGGTCTTCCGCCCCACGTGATCGCGGTCGGTGGTGGGTACCCGACCTGGCGCGCGAACTCGGGTACACGGTGCACGCGATCTACAAGATGATCGCCCGCGGCCGGGTCCGCGCGCGCGATCTGGACGGCCCGCTGGGCAGGCAGGTAGTCTGCGTCACCGAGGATGAACTCGCCCGCCTCCGGGAAAGGTCCCGACGGAAGCCCGGTCGCCGCAAAGAGTTACGGAAACCCCGATCCGCGGCGGGCGCGGACGCGCCTGTCCACACCGTCTAACGAGTACAAAGAGGTGCATCGTGCCTGGAGAATTGCGGAAGCGCATCAAGCCGGGGGTGCCCGGCGCGGTAGGATCGAGGCAGCGTCATGACCAACCTCGAGAAGCTGGAGAAGCACGTGCGCGGGCTCACCCCCGAGGAGCTGCGGAAGTTCCGGGAGTGGTTCGCGGAGTTCGACGCCCGCGCCTGGGACGAGCAGATCGAGGCCGACTCGAAGGCGGGCAAGCTGGACGCGCTCGTCTCCGAGGCGCGAACGGAGCGCACGGCCGGCAGCACGCGCGAGGTTTGAGCCGATGACCCCGACGCTGCGCTTCGACTTCGACTTCCTCTACTACCAAGACGGCGACGCTGTGGTCGCGCACTGCCTCCAGACGGACACGGCGGCGTTCGGGAAGGATGTCGCATCGGCGCGGGAGGAGCTTCGCGCGGCACTCGAGCTCGAGATCCGGAGCGCGGTCGAAGACGGGGATCCGCAGCGCGTCTACGCCCTGCGCGCGCCGGACGAGCTCTGGGACAAGATCGCGGACGCCGAGCGCCACCTCTACGTCGTCGGGACGTTCCGCGTCCCCGGGCCGCAGCGCGTCGATCTGAAGGAGCACGTCCTCGCGGGCGTCGCGTGAGCGAGGCCGGTGCCGACGAAGCGGCGGGACATCGTCCGGAAGGTCCGCCATTTCGGCGGCTGGGAGGACGAGGGTCGCGGGAAGGGCGGGCACCGCCTGCTCAGGCGCCGGGACCCGGAGATGCCGACGCGCACGCTCTCCTATCCGATCCAGTTCCACGGGAGCAACGCGGACCTGACAGCGTCGTCCGCGCGCTGCGGCGCAAGCTCAAGCTGACGCCAGAGCACGGCATCTCGGACGCCGCGTGGCAGGAAGCGTAGGGGGTCCGGGGGCACGGCCGCGTTGCCGCGCGGCGGCACGCCACCTACGCTTCCGGGATGCTCCGCGCCCTGCTCCTCATCGCCCGCGAGATCGCCCTTGCCCACGACCGCTGGCTCGCGCAGCTCGTCCGGCGCCGGCCGCTCGTCGCGGAGATCGCCGCGCTGCGCGAGGCGGTCGAGCGGCAGCGGGCGCAGATCGAGCTCCTGCGGGCGAGGCTCCTTCGTCTCGACCCGCGCCGCCGCCCGCGCTACCGCGCATGGGAGCGCCTCGCGATCCTGTGGCACCGCGCCCGGTACGGGCTCTCCGTGTCCGCCACGGCCCGCGCCTTCGTACTCTCGGCGCAGACGATCATCAACTGGAACCGCGACGTCGGGTCCGGACGCGCGAACCTCGTCCAGGCGAAGTCGCCCGTGAACAAGCTCCCCGACCTCGTCCGCGAGATCGCGCACCGCCTCAAGGGCGAGTGGCCGCGCTGGGGCACGCGCCGGATCGCCGGGATCCTCGCACGGCTCGGCATGAAGGCGTCGCGCTCGACCGTCCAGCGCGCGCTGCGCGAGCCCGGGCCTCGGCCCGCCACCGGCGCGCGCGTCCTCCCGCGCCGCGCCGGCGAGCTCCTCGCGAAGCGACCGAACCACGTCTGGCTTGTGGACTTCACCCGGGTCGGCGGCCTCTTCCGCTCGGTCTTCGTCGGGGCTGTGGTCGACGCGTTCTCGAGGAAGGTGCTCGCGCTCCGCGTCTGCGCCAAGGAGCCCACGGCCGCGTTCGCCGTCAGGCTCCTGCGCGAGGCCGTCCTCGGCCACGGGGCGCCGCGCCACCTGATCACCGACCACCGCCGACAGTTCACCTCCGCGGCGTTCGCGCGCGCGCTCGCCCGCCGCCGCATCCGCCGCCGCTTCGGCGCGATCGGCAGAACGGGCTCCGTCGCGCTCGTCGAGCGGTTCTGGCGCTCGATGAAGGACGAGTACGCGCGTGGCCTCTTCCTCTACCGGCCGATCGCGAGGATCGAGCGGCAGATGCGGTCGTTCGCGCTCTGGTTCAACGCCGAGAGGCCGCACACGTCGCTCGGGTTCCGAACGCCCGACGACGTCCACCATGGCCGACCCCGACGGCGACCGCGCAATCTGACGCGTGGCGTCCTCGCCGTCCGATTCGTCTCGGGCGACAGCCGCCTGCCCGTGCTCCGCCTGCGTCACGCGGCGTAGCCCTCTTCGCACATCACGCTTTTCGCCGTCCGCACCGCGGCGGAGCTCTGTCCGCGCTCGCGGAGCGGCGCCTGCCGACCTCGCCCGCCCGCCTCCGGACCGCCCCGAACGGCGTCCATCGCTCGCTGAGCCGCTTCACGAACACGACCTCGCTTGCGCCGGCGCGCACGAGCATCCGGCCGTCCGGACCCTCCCGCTAGACCTACTCGGGGCAGCTTGGCCCAGCGCTAGAGCGCCGCGACCGCCTTCGGCTGCGCGGCGCGCGACGCGGCGGCGAGCACATCCGCGAGCTCCTCGGTGCGGCCGCGGCGGGAGTGGCGCTCCACGTCGCTCGCGACCGGCGCCTCGCCCGCGCGCACCCGCGCGAGGAACTCCACGAGGCCCCTCGCGATCGCCGCCGCGTCGTCCAAGGGCACGATCGTGCCGACGCCTGCGTCCCGCAGCACCGCCGCCGTGTCGCCGCTTGCGTCCGTCAGCGCGAGGATCGGACGCCGCGCGCGGAAGTACTCGTATACCTTCGCCGGCACCTGGTGGTTGCAGTTGCTCGCCTGGAAGAGCAGGAGCCCGTCCGCGCGGAGCATCTCCTTCAGCGCATCGCGGTACGGCACCTGCGGCTCGAGCTTCACGATGTCGCCGATCCCGCGCTTCTCGATCTCCGCGCCGTGGGTCGCGTCGTGGCCCGTCGCGCGGAGCACGATCCGCAGCCGCGCCGCGTCCACCGCGCCCGAGCGCTTCAGCTCCGCAAGCGCGTCGAAGAACGGCCGCGGGTCCCGCTCCGACGGGTAGAGGATCCCGCTGTGCACGAGCGTCACCGGCCCCCCGCGCCCCCCCACTTCCAATCCGCGCTCGGCCTCCGCGAACGGGGCCTCGTCGTACCCGTTCGGCAGCACCACGAACTTCTCCGCGGGCGCCGACGGGTACCGCTCGCGGTACATGCGCACGGCGCCGGGCGTCGTGAAGACGACCCGCGCCGCGTGCTCCATCGCGCGCCGCTCGATCTCCCGGAACGCCCGGAACTGCCGCGGGTCCGAGGGATACCCCTCCTCCGTCATCGAGTCGCGGAAGTCCGCGATCCACGGGAGGCCGGTCCTCCGCTGGAGCCGGTGCCCGATCAGGTGCGCCGTCGCGATCGGGTACGTGGTCCAGATCGCCGCGGGGCGGTACCGCCGCACGAGCTTCATCCCGAGCGGGACCGCGCCGAGCGCCCAAGTCGCCCACCGGTCGGGCCGCGCGAGGAACCCCGGGTAGCGCCCGCCGATCGACAGGTGCCGCTTCGCGTCGAGCGCGAACGCGCGGTGCACCGGCACGCCAAGGGGGATGTCCTTCAGCTGGTCGTCCGACCTCGCCTCGTACGCGCGCGGGTGCGCGGACAGCACGACCGGGTCCCACCCGCGCTCCGGCAGATAGCGCGAGAACGTGAGCGCGCGCTGGATCCCGCTGCTCCCCGTGCACGGCGGATAGTGGTACGCGACCATCAGGACGCGCGGGCTCACGGCAGCTCCGTGATCGGCTTCTCGAACGTCCCGCGCGGCCGGATCAGCGTCGCGTTCCCGCCGTCCACGAGCACCTCCGCGGGCATCGGGTGCGACAGGAACCCGACCGGGCTCGCGGAGAGGCCGTAGGCGCCCGACTGCAGCACGGCGAGCAGGTCGCCCGCGCGCACGGGCGCGAGCGAGGCGTCCCTCGCGAGAGTATCCAGGGGGGTGCAGAGGGGACCGACCACCGCGGCGGCCTGCGAGGCAGCTTCCCCCACGCGAGACGCGTTCACGACCGGGTAGTCGCGCTTGATCACCTGGCCGAGGTTGCCCGACGCCGCGAGATGATGGTTCATCCCGCCGTCGAGGACGACGAACGTCTTCCCGCGCGACTCCTTCACGGTCCGCGTGCGCGCGAGGTAGACCCCCGCGGGCCCCGCGAGGAAGCGCCCGGGCTCGAGGATCACGCGCGCGTCGACGCCCCGGAAGAGCTCCGCCGCGCCCGCCTTCACCGCGGCGAGGTCGAGCTCCGTCTCGTTCCCGAAGTACGGCACGCCGAGGCCGCCGCCGAGGTCGATCGTCCTCACGGGCCTCCCGGCGACCGCGCCGGCGCGGCGCGCGACGTCCAGAGCGCGCCCCCACTGCGCGAGCAGCACCTTCGCGTCGAGGATCTGCGTCCCCGCGAAGATGTGGATCCCCTGGAACGCGAGCCCCGGCCGCGCGCAGATATCGCGAACGACATCGTCGAGGATCTCCTCGTCGAAACCGAACGCGGCGGGCTGCCCGCCCATCCGCATCGCGCCGCCGGAGACGTCCGCCTTCGGGTTCACGCGAAGGGACACGGGCACCGGCCTGCCCCCGGAGCCCCCCAGCTTCGAGAGGAAGGAGATCTCCTCGCGGGACTCGACGTGGATCTCGCCGATCCCCCGCTCGACCACGAGCCGCAGCTCCTCCTCGCCCTTGCCGGGACCGGCGAAGAGGATCCGCTCCGGCTTCCCGCCGCCCGCGCGCGCGCGCAGGTACTCGGCCGCCGACGCCACCTCGAGCCCCGCGCCCGCCTTCGCGAAGACGGAGACGACCGCGGGGTTCGGGTTCGCCTTGACCGAGTAGTAGACATCCGCCTTCGGCACCGCCGCGCGCAGGAGATCGAGCCGCGCCCGGAGGATCGCCGCGTCGTAGACGTAGAGCGGCGTGCCGAACTCGCGGGCGAGGTCGGAGACGGGGATCCCCCCCACCGTCATCTCGCCGCGCTCCGGGGGGAAGTGAGGGAGCAGCGAGGGCAGGAGGGGGTGCGGGTGCATCCCTATGCCACTTGCCCCGCGGCGCGCTGCGCCTTCAGGAGCTTGTAGTCCACCTTGCCGTTCGGGGAGCGCGGAAGCTCGTCCACGTACTCGATCTCGCGCGGCACCATGTGCGCCGGGAGGTCTTTCGCGCAGCGCGCGAGGATCGACTCGGTGTCCTTCGCCTTGCCCTCGGCCGCGACCGCGACCGCGTGCACGCGCTCGCCCACCGCGGGGTCGGGCACGCCGATCACCGCGACCTGCGCGAGGAGCCCCGTCGCCATCAGCACCTCCTCGACCTCGGAGGGGCTGATGCGGTAGCCGCTCGACTTGATCATCGCGTCGCCGCGGCCGAGGAAGTAGAGGTACCCCTCCTCGTCCATCCGCACGAGGTCGCCGGAGTAGCAGACGACGTCGGCCCCCTCGTTCGGCGCCACGAGCGGGTTCGGACGCAGCACGCGCGCCGTGTCCTCCGGCCGGTTCCAGTAGCCGAGCGAGACGGTCGGGCCGCGGTGGACGAGGATGCCCACCTCGCCCGGCCGGCAGCGCTCGCCCTTCTCGTTCACGACCATGATCTCCGTCTCGGGGATCGCCTTCCCCATCGAGCCCGGGCGCCTGTCGATCTCCGACGGCGGCAGGTAGGTCGAGCGGAACGCCTCCGTGAGCCCGTACATGAGGACGAAGTCCGTGCCAGGGAGCAGCGTGCGGATCTTCCTCACGGTCTCCGTCGGCACCGCGCCGCCGCTGTTCGTCAGGTAGCGGAGGTGCGGGAGCTGCGTCTTCGGCAGCGAGGGCGCGGCGCCCGCGAGCAGCGCCCACACGGTCGGCACGCCGGCGAGGCCCGTGATCCGCTCGTTCGCGCACGCGCGGACGATCTCGTCGCCGAAGCGGAAGGACAGGAGCACCGTGGTCGCGCCCTTCTCGACCGCCGTGACGAGCTGGTTGAGCCCGTAGTCGAAGCTGAACGGGAGCACGGAGAGGATCCGCTCCTCCTCCCGGATCCCGAGATACGTGCGGACGATCCGCGAGCCCGCGAGGAGGTTCCTGTGCGAGAGCATCACGCCCTTCGGGCGCCCGGTGGAGCCCGAGGTGTAGAGGATCGCGGCGAGATCCTCGCCGATGCAGGGGCTCGGGGCGCCCGGGGCGCGCGGCTCGTCGAAGAGGCGCGCGACCACGCGCGGGTCGGCCGCGCCGCGCGGGTCGTCCACGAGGAGCACGCGCTCGAGCGACGGTGCGTCCTTCAAGGCCTCCTCGAGCATCTTCCACCGGAGCCCGCTCGTGATGAGGACACGGACGCCGCAGTCGTTCACGATGTGCGCGACCTGCGGCGGCTTCAGGAGCGCGTTGATGGGGACGAAGACGCCGCCCGCGCGGCTGATCCCGAAGATCGACGCAGCCTCCTCGAAGGACTTGTCGAGAAAGATCGCGACGCGGTCGCGGCGCGCGAGGGACAGGTCCTTGAGCATCCCGGCGCAGGTCGAGGCGGCCGCGAGCAGCTCGCCGTAGTCGAAGCGCCGCTCCTTGTCGACGACCGCCTCCTTGCGCGGGAGGCGCTCCGCCGTCGCCTCGAGGAGGTGATGGAGAAGGTAGGCCACGCCCCCTCCTAGGCCTTCTTCGTCGCGACGAAGCGGGCCACGCTCGCGATGCTGTCGAAGTTCCCGGGGTTCAGCTCCTCGTCGCCGACCCGGATGGCGTAGGTCTTCTCGAGGAACGCGACGAGATCGAGGATCCCGAGCGAGTCGATGATGCCGGAGTCGAGGAGCGAGTCCTCATCCGTCACGGCCGCCGTGACCGCAAGGGGGAACCGGCGGCGGATGAAGGCCCGGATCTCGTCCGTCGTTCCGGGCGTGGCATGGGCTCGCGATTCGGGCATCAGGGGAAGCCTACCGGCAAATCACGGACCACGGAAGAAGGGGGGCCCGGGGGGCGGATCGCGTCGATCCGGCGCGACGCGCGGGGGCCGGGGCGTCGGATGCGCGCGACACCCGGGGGGCGGGGCGCCCCGCGGTTGTGCGGCGCTTCCAGGGGCGGGTTCGAGGGCGCGGGACGGCTCGCGGACGACGCGGCGAGGGGCTCCGGCGGACCGGCGACCGGACGACCCTGGATCCTGTCCCCCCTGTTCAGTATGGATGTACGGAATGCACAGGATCCACGTCCTGCGCTGGCCCCGGGGCCCGCCCGTGCCGGCGCCCGCGTGACATCGACCCGGCCACTCGGCCGGGCGCCGGATGTTCGCCTTCCCGGCAGGCGAAGTCCGCAGCTTCCGGTGCTTGCCCGTCGGCCGCTCGCGAGGAGAACGGCCCCGCGCATCCGGGAGAGAGGCGGCAGGTGTTCGCGGTTCGCCCCGGAACGGCGGGCGGCAATACCCTCGGCAAGCCGGCGCCAGACGTTCGCACACGGTCGGCTGCGGCGCTCCTGCGGCCGATCCGCGAGGGACGGCGACCGCCGGATGTTCGCACACCGGCCGGCTACGGCTCAACCGCGCCGGACACGGCCCCGCTCCACCCTCGCTCTCAGATGTCGCGGTCGCCGCCGAGGAACCACCAGTGGCGCGCATCGAGGAGCTCCGGCCCGACCGGCGAGCCCGGCGGTACGTAGACGACGGGCCCGGGGCCGTCGCCCCTCTTCACGAACCCGAGGTCCCGGAAGCGCGCCGCCGACGGGCTCCCGGCGAGCGTCTCCGCCGACAGCGCCGCCGCACCCCGCTTGCGGCCGAGCGACGCGAGCGCCTTCACGAGCGCCCGCGCGACGCCCAGGTCCTGGCCGTCCACGAGCTCCGCGATCCCGAGGACGTCGCCCGCCTCGCGCCAGACGGCGAAGCCCACGAGATCCCCGCCGCGGCGGGCGCAGAGGACGCCGTGCTTCCACATCGTGTGTCGCCGGTAGCGCCAGTCGAGGTAGGCGGCCGAGCGGACGCCGCGCACGCGGTGGCGCGACGCCTCCCTCGCCTCGAGCGCGTCGAACTCCGCGCCGAACGCGCCCTCGAGCGGCTCCACGCGCACGCCCCGAGGCACGGCGGTGAACGCGTCGCGCGCGCGCAGCAGCCAGTCGAGCGGCGGGGCGAGAAGACGCGCCATGCCGCCGACACGACGCCCGAGCGCCGGCGCGAGCGAGAGCGGGCGCACGTGCCGCTCCATCCGGCCGAGCTCGACGTAGCCGAGGCGCCTGTAGAGCGCGAGCATCGACTCGCTCGGCACGTCGTAGCTCATCGCGAAGCCCCTCTCCGCGACCGCCGCGAGCGTCGCGCGGAGGAGCCCGAGCGCCGGGCCCAGCGTACGGTAGCCCGCGTCGATCGCGAAGTCGGAGAGGTTGAGCGCGAGCGCCTCCTTGCCGTCGATCCGGAAGGCCCTGCGGTGCGCCGCGGAGGTCGCCACGGGCTCCCCGGACCCCTCCCGCTCCGCGACCCAGACGAGCGCCGGCCCGCAGGGATTCTCCCCGTAGAGCCAGGCGATCCGCTCGGCCGGCGCGGCGTCGGGCAGGTTGCGCGAAAGGACCGCGCGGATGCCCGCCTCGGACGGATCGGCGGCCCGGGTGCGGAGCACGTCGCCCGCCTTGGTCGTCAACCCGCACGCTCCTGCGCGAGCAGGGCGTCGAGGTAGTACTTCGTCGCCCAGTTCGGGAAACCCGCGGTCATGTAGCCGCCGAAGATCGGGAACGAGCCCGGGATCGCGCCGTCGATCCCCGGGTCGCCGGTGCGGAGGCTCTGGAGCGCCTTCAGGAGGTTCGTGAGCCGGTTCGCGGCGTCGAGGAAGGCCTTCTCGCCCGTCACCTCGTGGAGCCGGAAGCAGACGACCGCGAGCTGCGCGTTGCCCGTGAGGCAGGACCAGCGCGCGGCGGCCGTCCAGTCCTCGCGGAAGCGGCCGCGGATGAAACCCTTCCGCGAGATGAGCGGGAGCAGCGGCAGCGTGCCGCGGCGCGCCGCCTCGACGAACCGCTTCTCGCCCGAGAGGATCCCCACTTCGAGCACGCCCTGCAGCGTGTAGCCGATCGTGTGGAGGAGCGGCGTCGCGGGGTGCGTGAGGCAGTTGTTCGCGAACCAGCCGCTCGGCCGCTGCTCGCCGACCGTCGCCGTGATGTTCCGGACGGCCGCGTCCTTGTAGCGCTGCTCGCCGGTGTCCTCGCCGAAGCGGTAGAGCGCCCACGAGCAGAGGCTGTTGTAGGTCTTGACCCGCGCGTCCGGGACGAGCGTGCCGTGGGTGCGGTAGTGCCCGTCCTCGCCCTGGTCGGCGACGAGCCAGTCGGCGGCGCGCCGGGCGGCGCCGAGGACGGCCGCATCCCCGGTCGCCCGGTACGCGGCGGTCCAGCCCTGGAGGACCATGCCGGTGTTGAACGCGGCGGCCCTCCGCTGCTCCGGCGGGCGGAGATGCCCGCCCATCACGGCGCCGTCGGACATCTGGATCCCGATCTCCCAGCGCGCCATCTCCATCGCGCGCTCCACGAGATCGCCGCGGCCGTGCCGCTCGGCGTACGCGAGGAGCGTCTGCATGATGTACCCCGTGGTCTCGGGGTACGAGGGCATCCAGCCGCCGCGCGCGGCCGCCTCGGGGTCGAGCGGGTAGTAGCCCATCGACACGCCGCGGTCCTCGCTCCCGTCCTGCGCGCGGAGGAGCCACGCGATCGCGGCGTCGGCGCGCTCGCGGATCTCGCCCTCGACCGGGCGGATCATGCCGGTCATGAAGCGGATCTGGTCCGCGACGACGAGCCGGCGGAACGCGCGGTTGCGGCGCGCGAGGATCCCGAGGAGGCGCGCGGCGGCGCTCCTGGCCGGAGGCGGGGCGGCGGGGACGGCGCGCGAGCCCTCCCTGTCGACGGATGCGAGATTCAACGGTGTTCCCTCATGTTGCCGGTTGTGGACGAGTTCCCGACGGGATGCGGATCCGCGCAAGCGCCATGCCGCGGGACAGGGTGGGAGCCCGTACGCGCCGGCGGGCGCCCGATGGCCCATGGCTTGCATACCTGCCCCGACCTCATGATCGTGTGGTCCGCGCGCAACATCGAAGGGACATCGTGCCCTGACCGTGCGAACGCGCCCCGCGCAGGGATCCGGGGGGGGCTCCGGGGGGGCCGGCCGTGACCCGGGTCCTCCACATCCTCGACCATTCGATCCCGCTGCACAGCGGCTACAGCTTCCGCACGCGGTCGATCCTCCGCCAGCAGCGCGCGATGGGCATCGAGACGGACCAGCTCACGAGCGGGAAGCAGGGGAACGCCGTCGATCAGGAAGTCGACGGATTCCGCTTCCACCGGACCGCGCCGCCGCGCAGGTTCCTCTCGCGCCCCGCCGTGCTGCGCAACCTGGCGATCGTACGCGACCTGCGACGCCGCACGGCCGAGGTCGCCCGCGTGACGAAGCCGGACATCATCCACGCCCACTCGCCGTGCCTCACCGCGATCGCCGCGCTGCCCGTCGCGCGGAGCCTCGGCATCCCGTTCGTCTACGAGATGCGCGCCTCCTGGGAGGATGCCGCGGTCGATCACGGCACCTGCCGCGAGGGCGACCTGCGCTACCGCGTGACGCGGCTGCTCGAGACGCGCATCCTGCGCCAGGCGGACGCGATCATGACCATCTGCGAGGGCCTCCGCGAGGAGATCGAGGCCCGCGGCATCCCCCCGGAGCGCATCACGGTCATCCCGAACGCGGTCGATCCCGAGGCGTTCGCCTACGGCCGCGCCGCGGATCCGGCGCTCGTCGACGGCCTCGGGCTCCGGGGCAAGCGGGTCCTCGGCTTCATCGGCTCGTTCTACGCCTACGAGGGGCTGCATGTCCTGCTCGACGCCATGACGCGCATCACGGCGACGAACCCCGACGTGCGCCTGCTCCTCGTCGGGGGAGGCTACGAGGAGAAGCGGCTCCGCGAGCAGGCGGAGCGGCTCGGGCTCGGCGAGTCGGTCCGCTTCGTCGGCCGGGTCCCGCACGAGCGCGTCGCGGACTACTACTCCGTCTGCGACGTGATGGTCTACCCGCGCCTCGACCTGCGCCTGACCCGCATCGTGACGCCCCTGAAGCCGCTCGAGGCGATGGCGCAGGGATGCGTCGTCGCGGCGAGCGACATCGGCGGCCACCGCGAGATGATCCGGGACGACGGGACCGGCATCCTCTTCCGCGCGAACGACCCGAAGTCGCTCGCGCACGCCGTGGGGGCGCTCCTCGCCTCCCCCGCGCGCTGGCCCGCGCTGCGGGAGTCGGCGCGCCGCTACGTCGAGGAGGAGCGGAACTGGAGGAGGAGCGTCTCGCGCTACCTTCCCGTCTACGAGCGGCTGGTGCGCCGCGCGCACACGGAGCGTCGCGCCTCGTGAACGCAGACCATCGCGGGGGGGCTCCGGGGGACGCGATGCCCGGCACGGGGAACGCCGCGGCCGCGTGTGGCCCGGGGCTTGCTCGTTGCCGGCTTGGCCATGGCATTGTCCATCGACACCGTCGTCCCGCGCTGAGACGCCCTCCCATGCGCCGCACCTTCCTCTCGTCCCACGCCGTCGCGCCGCCCATCGGCACGGAGTCCTCATGCGGGTGATGCTTCTCTGCCACCGGTTCCCGTACCCTCCCTCGAGCGGTGCGAAGATCCGGTCCTACCACATCCTGAAGCACCTCGCGCAGGAGCACGAGGTCACGCTCGCCGCGCCCTTCCGCTCTCCGCAGGAGCGGGAGGAGGGCCGGGGAATCGAGGACCAGTGCCACCGCGTGCTTGCCGAGGAGATCCCGCCGCTGGCGGCACGGCTCCGGATGATCGGGAACCTCATGAACCGGACGCCTTCGTCGATGGGCTACTTCCTGTCGCCGAGGCTTCTCCACCGCGTGCGGGAGGAGCTCGCCGCGAGGACATACGACCTCGTCCTCGCGCACAGCTCCTCGGTCGCGCCCTACGTCGCGGACGTCCGCGGGCCCGCGAAGATCCTCGACTTCGTCGACATGGACTCGCAGAAGTGGCTCGAGTACGCGAAGGTCCGGCCCTTCCCCCTCTCCCTCGGCTACCGGATCGAGGGAACGAAGCTCCGCCGCGCGGAGGAGGAGCTGGCACGGAAGTTCGACGCGTGCACGTGCGCGACGCCCTTCGAGGCGCAGACGCTCGAGAGCTACGGCACGGGGGTGCCCGCGGAGTGGTTTCCGAACGGCGCGGATGTCGAGTACTTCCGCCCCTCGGCGGAGCCCTACGACCCCGACACGATCTGCTTCGTCGGGAAGATGGACTACTTCCCGAACAGCGATTGCATGGTCGACTTCTGCGCGCGGACGCTCCCGCTCCTGCGCGCGCGCCGGCCCGGGATCCGGCTCCTGATCGTCGGCTCCGACCCGACGCCCGCCGTGCGGCGCCTCGCGCGCATCCCGGGCGTCACGGTGACGGGCGCGGTCAAGGACGTGCGGCCGTACGTCGTCCGGTCGGCGGCCTCCGTCGCGCCCCTCTCGATCGCGCGCGGCACGCAGAACAAGATCCTCGAGTCGCTGGCGATGGGCGTTCCCGTCGTCTCGAGCGAGGTCGCGGCGAGGGGGGTGGACTGCGTCGCGGGCGAGCACATCCTCGTGGCATCGACGCCCGAGGGCAACGCGGACGCGATCCTCCGGCTCCTGGAGGACCCGGCGGAACGGCGGCGCTTCGCCGAGGCGGGGCGCGCCCGCATCCTCTCGCATCACACATGGAGCCGCGCGATGCGCCGCTTCGGCGAGATCGTCCGGCGCGTGACACGCGCCGATGGTCCCGCCGCGACGGCGGTCGCCGCCGGGGTTTCACGAAGCAGCACGGAAAGGGACGAAAGGGATTAGGCATGCGCATCAGCATCTTCGGTCTCGGGTACGTCGGGGCGGTCTCGCTCGGCTGCCTCGCGCGGGACGGCCACCACGTCGTCGGCGTCGATATCGACCCGACGAAGCTCGACTTGATCCGCAACGGGCAGACGCCGGTGATCGAGGCCGGCATGCAGGAGCTGATCTCCGGGGCGGTGAAGAGCGGGCGCGTCGAGGTCACGACCGACGCGGCGGCGGCGCTCCGCGCGACCGACCTCTCCTTCCTCTGCGTCGGCACGCCGCCGCGCCCGAACGGCAGCCAGGACATCTCCGCCATGGAGCGCCTCTGCGTCGAGCTCGGCAAGGCGCTGCGCGACAAGGACGGGTACCACGTCTTCGTCGTGCGCTCGACGGTCATGCCGGGCACGGTCGAGGGGATGGTCCGGGGCGCGATCGAGGAGCACTCCGGCAAGCGCCTCGGGGAGGGCTTCGGCCTCTGCTTCCAGCCGGAGTTCATGCGCGAGGGCTCGTCGATCAAGGACTACGACCACCCGCCGATGACCGTCGTGGGCGGCGACTCGCCGCGCTCCGTCGAGGCCGTGCGCGGCGTCTTCGGGCACCTCCCCTGCCACTTCCACGAGACGTCGATCCGCGTGGCCGAGATGCTCAAGTACTTCTGCAACATCTTCCACGCGCTGAAGATCACGTTCGCGAACGAGGCCGGCCGCATCTGCCAGGCGCTCGGGGTCGATCCGCACCCGGTGATGGACCTGCTCTGCAAGGACACCCACCTGAACATCTCGACGGCCTACCTGAAGCCCGGCTTCGCCTTCGGCGGCTCGTGCCTCCCGAAGGACCTGAAGGCGCTCACGTACGTCGCGAAGCACAAGGACGTCGACATCCCGATGCTCCGGGGCGTCATGGCGAGCAACCGCGCGCACATCGACCACGCCGTCGACAAGGTGCTCGGCGAGAACGAGCGGCGTGTCGGCATGATCGGCCTCGCCTTCAAGACGGGCACCGACGACCTGCGCGAGAGCCCGCTCGTGACGATGGCGGAGCGCTTCCTCGGCAAGGGGCTCGACCTGAAGATCCACGACCCCGAGGTGAGCCTCTCGCGCCTCGTCGGCGCGAACCGGCGCTACATCGAGGAGGTGATCCCGCACATCGGGAGCCTCATGGTCGAGAGCGCCGAGGACCTGATCGCGCGCTCGAGGATCGTGGTCGTGGGCCTCAAGACCCGCGAGTTGACCGCCGCGCTCCAGCGCTGCCTCACGGAGGACCACGTGGTCCTCGACCTCGTGAACCTCCCGGATCGCGACAAGCTCCGCGGCCGGTACGTGGGCGTCTGCTGGTGAGCCCGACCGTCGCGACCGGCCAGGCGACGGCCGCAGCCCTGCGCCACGCGCTGACGATCGACGTCGAGTGCTGGTACCACGCGGAGAACCTGCGTCCCGTGGCCCCGCGCTCGGCCTGGGACGGCCTCGAGGCGCGCGTGGCGCGGAGCACGGAGCTGCTCCTCGATCTGCTCGACCGCCGCGGCGTGAAGGCGACGTTCTTCGTCCTCGGCGACGCGGCGGCGCGCGAGCCCGGGGTCGTGCGCGCGATCGCGGCGCAGGGACACGAGGTCGCCTGCCACGGCTGGTCGCACGAGCTCATCTACCGGCAGACCCCCGAAATGTTCCGGGACGAGACGCGCAGGGCGAAGGCGTTCCTCGAGGACATCGCGGGGGCGCCCGTCACCGGCTACCGGGCCTCCACGTTCTCGATCGTCGAGCGGTCGCTCTGGGCGCTCGACATCCTCGCCGAGGAGGGGTTCTCCTACGACTCCTCGATCGCGCCCGTGCGGCACGACCGCTACGGGATCCCCTCCTCCCCCCGCGCCCCCCACCTCCGCCGGCTGAGGAACGGGGGCACGATCACGGAGTTCCCGGTCTCCTGCGGCTCGCTCATGGGCCTGCGCCTGCCGGTCGGCGGCGGCTTCTTCCGGCTCCTGCCGCTCGGCTGGACACGAAAGGCCCTCGCCTCGCTCAGGACGCCCGGGACGATCTACCTCCACCCCTGGGAGTTCGACCCGGGCCAGCCGCGCCCCGCGGGGCTGCCGGCGCTCAACCGCTTCCGCCACTACGTGGGCATCGGGAAGGCCCTCGGGAAGCTCGATGCGCTGCTCTCCGCGCTTCCCTTCGGGCCGATGTCCGACGTGCTCACCGCGTCTCCCGCGCGGTGATCCGGGGGGGCTCCGGGGGCCAAAGGTACGGCCTTTGCGTCTGGAACGCGGGACCGACGGACGTTTCGCCCACTCGACATTCCTCCCACGCATGCAACACAGTGAGACAGCGGTGAAGACAGACGACGAGCGCGCGCGCGACGTGCCGCCCGTCGTGAGCCCGTGGCGGGACGCCGACGCGGCGAGCTGGGACGCGTTCGTCCTCGCCCACCCGCGCGCGACCTTCTTCCACCAGTCCGGGTGGAAGGCCGTCCTCGAGGAGACGTTCGGCTACGAGCCCTTCTACCTCTCGGCGTGGCGCGACGGCCGCGTCTGCGGCGTGCTGCCGCTCTTCGCCTGCCGGTCGCTCAGGGGCAGGCGCGCGCTCTACTCGCTGCCGCACACCGTGTACGGCGGCGCGGTCGGCGAGGACCGCGCGACGGAGGAGGCGCTCCTCTCGGCGGCCAAGGGCCTCGGTCTCGGACCCGTCGAGCTCAGGAACCGCTACGCGGGGCTTCTCGACCTTCCCCGCGTCGAGGGGTTCGTGACGTTCGAGAAGGCGCTGCCCGCGACCGTCGCGGAGGTCTACCGCACGTTCCCGAAGAAGGCGCGCGAGGCGATCAACCAGGCGACGAAGCGGTGGAAGCTCGAGGCCGACTTCGCGGCCGACGTCGACACGTTCTACCCCCTGCTCGCCGCCTCCTACCAGAGCCTCGGCACGCCGGTCTTCCCGAAGCGGATGTTCGAGTCCGTGATCCGCCGCTTCCCCGGCGCGACCTCGACGCTCGTCGTCCGCCACGAGGGGCGCCCGGTCGCGAGCGTGCTCTCGGTCGTGTTCCGGTCGATCATGATGCCGCTCTGGAGCGGCGAGATCCCGGACGCGACCCGCCTCAAGGCGAACAACTACAAGTACTTCCGCCTCATGGAGCACGCGGTCGAGCGCGGTCTCACGCGCTTCGACTTCGGCAGGAGCCGCCTCTCGAACGAGGGGGTCGTGCAGTTCAAGTGCAACCAGGGCTTCGAAGCCGAGCCGCTTCCGTACCAGTACGACGGCCCGGAGCGGAACGGGGCCACCGACCCGAACCGCGGCCTCTTCCCGAAGCTCCGCAAGGCATGGAACCGCCTGCCCGCCCCGGTGGCGCGGGCGCTCGGCCCCAAGCTGGTCAGATACTTCCCGTGACGCCCGCCCGGAGGACCCCCGCATGTTCAGACTGATCTTCGTCCTCTCCGCCTTCGCCGCGGGAGCCACGCTCGGCCTCGGCAACGCGGTCTACGCGAGCTGCTTCTTCATCTGGAACGACATCTTCCGCCCGGTGTGGTTCGCTCGCCGGCACCCGCTCCTCGAGGCGATCCACCCGGTGCACATCTGCACCGCGGTCCTCGCGCTGTCGATCATCCTGCGGCCGTGGAAGCGCCGGTGGAACATGGGCGCGACGGTCATCCTCGTGTCCCTCGGCTGGTTCTTCATCTGCGCGCTGGCGGCGGAGTACCGCGACCTGGCGCTCCCGAAGACGATCACGGTCACCAAGTACTTCATCCCGCTCGCGTTCATCTCCGCGACCCTCTGCACGCGCGAGGCACAGCGGCTCTTCCTCTACACGCTCGCCGGGTCGGTCGGGATCTGGATGGCGCACCACGGCCTCCTCGGGTTCGTGCGCATGCAGCCCGTCATCGAGATGGCGATCCCGGGCGGGCAGATGACGGACCGGAACGACTTCCTCGTCGCCGGCACGGCCTGCGTCCCGATGATGATCTACGCGGCGTTCCACTACGAGGGCCGGTGGCGGCGGTGGGTCCGGCTGGCCATCAAGGCAGCCACCGTCTTCGCGGTCTTCGCGGTGGCCTTCAGCCTGTCCCGCGGCGCGGTCGTCGGGTTCGCCATGCTGCTCGCCTGGTACTCGTTCCTCACGGGCCGGTTCTTCAAGCGCGTCGCGCTGGGCGCGGTCATCGCGGTCGTCGCGGTCCTGCTCATGCCCGACTTCGTCTGGCAGCGCATGTCCACGATCGAGACCAGCGAGTACCAGACGGAGAGCTCCGCCAAGAACCGCATGGAGCACATGACCGTCGCCGTCAAGATGACGCTCGACTACCCGCTGACGGGCGTGGGCGCCGACAACTTCCCGGTCGTCTCCAACCGCCACTCGATCTTCACGGCCGAGCCGCACAGCCTCTGGCTGAAGTGCTCCTCCGAGTACGGCCTGCCGATGCTCGTCTTCTTCGTGCTCGTCGTCGGCCTCCTCCTGATGCGCCTCCGCAAGCGCGCCGCCCTCTTCCGGGCGCTCGGCGACAAGGACGGCGAGGCGATGGCGACGGCGCTCAACTGCGCGCTCTTCGGGTTCCTCGCGACCGGCACCTTCACGAGCCAGTTCCTCTCCGAGTACATGTGGGCGATCATCGGCCTCATCGGGGCGTTCCTCGCGACGCCGGTGGACGCCGGGAAGATCCTGCCGCAGCCGCCGCGGCCGCAGCAGAACAATGTCGCGGTCGGCCTCAAGGCCGCGTGACCGCCTCCCCATGAGGATCCTGACGGTCACGTCCCTCTTCCCGGGCCGGCCGCTCCCGGCGAACGGGGTCTTCGTGCTCCGCCGCGTGCTGGCGATGCGCGCGGAGGGCGCGGAGGTGCGGGTGGTCTCGCCCCAGCCGTGGGTTCCCCCGGGCCCCCTCCCTTCCGGCTACCGGGACCTGCGCGCGATGCCCAAGGCGGAGGAGATCGAGGGCGTCGCGGTGCGCCGCCCGCGCTACCTCATGCTCCCGAAGATCGGGATGTGGTTCCAGGACCGCGCCTACGCGCGCGCGATCCGGCCGGCGCTGCGCGAGGAGGCGGCGCGCTTCCGCCCCGACGTGATCGACGTCCACTACCTCTATCCCGACGCGTGCGCGGTCGCGCGCGTGGCGAGGGAGCTCACTATCCCGTACATCGTCTCCGCGCGCGGGAGCGACGTGAAGCGGATCGCGAGGATCCCCGCGATCGCGCGCCGCATCCGCGAGGCATTGGGGGGGGCCCGGGGGACCATCGCGATGTCGAAGGATCTCGCGGCGGCGCTCCGCCCCTTCACCGAGGGCGACATCCGCGTGATCCCGAACGGCGTGGACGCCGCGGTCTTTCATCCGCGCGACCGCGCGCAGGCGCGCCGGGCGCTCGGGCTGCCGGTCGAGGGGCGGCGCGTGGTGTGCGTGGGCCGCGTGGACGACGTGCACGGGCAGGATCTCCTGCTCGAGGCGCTCCGGCACCCGGACGCGCCGATGGACATCGTGCTCGACGTCGTGGGCGAGGGGGAGTTCGAGGCGTTCCGCCGGCGCGCGACGGAGATGGGGCTCTCGCACCGCGTGCGGGTGATGGGCCCGGTGCCGCCCCAGCAGGTGCCGCTCTGGTTCTCGGCGGCGGACGCGTCGGCGCACCCGGGCCGGTGGGCCGGCTCGCCGAACGCGGTCCTCGAGTCGCTCGCGTGCGGGACGCGGTGCCTCGCAAGCGACATCCCGGAGATGCGCGAGGCTCTGCCCTCGCGCGCGGAGGGCATCCTCGCGCCGCGGACGCCGGAGGCGTTCGCCCGCGGGCTCGCAGCGGTGCTCGAGGCGAGAAGCGAGACGCCGCGCCCGGCGCGCACCTGGTCCGACGTGGGCCGCGAGGTGCTCGCCTACTTCGAGGAGCGGTGCGGCGCCCCCGCCGCGGTCGCGTCCCACCGCGCCTGACCGCGGGGACGAGACCGGACCCCCAACGAGGCGCCTCGCTTTGATCCCGCTCCGGCTGGCGCCGGGACCCCTCGCGGGGCGCTCGTGCTTTCGGGAGGGACAGCCCCCCTTGCGACAATCCGGCTGTTGCGGTAGGTAGGCACGCATGGCGGATACGCCGTGCCCCCTCTGCGGCAGCGCGCAGAAGATGAAGCGGCCGCGGGTCCTCTACGGCCACCAGGTCTGCCGCCGCTGCTGGTCCGGCTTCATCACGCGCCGGCAGCTCGCCTGGATCGTCGACGTCTTCTTCCTCCAGTTCGTCGTGGGCTTCGTCCTCGGCTTCATCGCGGCCCTCATGGCGCGGGACGGGGAGCCTCCCGGGTTGATCCTCGTCGCCGCGATCTACGGCGTGCTGTTCTTCAAGGACGGCTTCGCGGGCCATTCGTTCGGCAAGTGGATCTGCGGCGTCCAGGTCGTGGACAGGGACAGCGGCGAGCCGGCCGGATTCGGCAGGTCCTTCCTGCGGAACTGGATAACGGCGATCCCCTTCATGCCGCTCGTCATCGCGCTCACGATGAACAAAGGCCCGCGGATGGGCGACGGCATGGCGAAGACGCGCGTGATCTGGAAGCGCTACCGCGACCACCCGGTCTTCTCGCCGCCCGCGGCCGCGGCCAAGGTGTTCGAGTAGCCGACATCGGTCGTCGGTACAACGCCCACCTGTCCGGCGCCGACCGCATCAAGCCTGCGGAACGCATCCTGGCCACGCTGGACGGCGAGCCTGACAGCGACGCCGTTCGCGGCCTACGACGCGGCCCCGGCGGCGGCGGGGACGGCGGCGCCCGCGAACCGGCGGTGCCACAGGTTGAACATCATCAGGATCCAGAGCGGCGCCTGGAAGTTGGAGAGCCCCGACTGGTGCTTCTGCCAGAGCTTCTCCACGTACTCGCGGCGGAAGAACGCGCGCGTCCCCTCGCCCTCGAGCAGGAGCTCCGCCGCGAACTCCTTCAGGTCGCCGCGCAGCCACTCCTCGACCGGCATCCCGAACCCCATCTTCGGCCGGTAGAGGATCTCCTTCGGCAGGAGCTTCTCGAGCGCCTTCTTGAAGATCCACTTCTTCTCCCGCCCGACGATCTTCATCGCCGACGGGATCCTTGCCGCCTTCTCCATGAACACGTGGTCGAGCACCGGGCAGCGCACCTCGAGCGACACCGCCATGCTCGCCCGGTCCACCTTCACGAGGATGTCGTCGCAGAGGTAGGTCTTGATGTCGAGGTAGAGGAGCCGCGAGAGGTGGTCCTCCGCTTTCGCCGCCTCGTAGGTCGCGCGGAAGCCGTCGAGCGAGGAGTACCCTCGGAGCTCGCGCGAGACCTCGGGCAGGAGCAGCTGCGGCTTCTGGTCCTCCTTGAACGACGTCATCGAGAAGAAGTAGGCCGAGACCGGGTCGCGCGCGACGTTGCTGATGAACGCCTTGCCGCGGAAGATCTGCGGCAGGTAGTCCGCCTTCGGGTAGAGCTTCCCGAGCGTGCCGAACACGGCACCCCGCAGGAACCGCGGCACCATGTTCCGCACCGCGTTCTCGCGCAGGTCGAACCAGTAGCGCCGGTAGCCGGCGAAGTTCTCGTCGCCGCCGTCGCCCGAGAGCGCCACGGTGACGTTCTCGCGCGCCGTGCGCGAAACGTAGTAGGTGGGCACCGCCGACGAGTCCGCGAACGGCTCGTCATAGTGCCAGGCGAGCTTCTCGACGACCGGCACGGCCTCGGGCGTCACCGAGTACTCGTGGTGCTCCGCGCCGAACTTCTTCGCGACCATCCGCGCGTACTCGGCCTCGTCGTACTTCGCCTCGCCGAACGAGATCGACGAGGTCTTCACGGGCGTCGAGGAGAGCCCGGCCATGAGCCCCACCACGGCCGAGGAGTCCACGCCGCCCGAGAGGAACGCGCCCAAGGGCACCTCGCTCATGAGCCGGATCTTCACGGCCTCGCGGAGGTCCTCGAGCACCTCCTCCATGAGCTGCTCCGGCTTCTCGGTGCGCACGGGCGTGAAGTCGATCGTCCAGTACGGCACGATCCGCACCTCGCGCTCCGTCACGACCGCGTAGTGCGCCTGCGGGAGCTTCCGGATGTGCTTGAAGATCGACTTCGGCGCCGGCACGTACTGGAACGACAGGTAGTCCGACAGCGCCGCCACATCGATATCGCGGGGGGTTCCGGGGGCCTGGAGGATCGTCTTCAGCTCCGAGCCGAAGAGGAACGAGCCCTCGTGGTCGCAGTAGTAGAGCGGCTTTTTCCCGAGCCGGTCGCGGCCGAGCCAGAGCGTGCGCTTCCTCTCGTCCCAGACGGCGAACGCGAACATGCCCCGGAAGCGCTTCACCGCCTCGGGCCCCCACTCTTCCCACGCGTGCACGATCATCTCGGTGTCCGAGTTCGTGCGGAACACGTGCCCCTTCGCCTCGAGCTCGCGCCGGAGCTCCGCGAAGTTGTAGATCTCGCCGTTGAACGTGATCCAGACCGTGCCGTCCTCGTTCGAGAGCGGCTGCTGGCCCGTCTTCAGGTCGATGATCGAGAGGCGGCGGTGGCCGAAGCCGACGTGGCCGTCGCCGTCGCGGCGAAGGAGGCCGCGCATCGGCACGCCCGGGCAGCACCCGGCCGCGTCCTGCCGGTTGAGGAAGTAGCCCTCCTCGTCCGGGCCGCGGTGGACGATCGACCGCGTCATCCGGACGAGCACGTCCGCGTCGACCGGCCGCCCGTCGCGGTGGAACACCCCTGCGATGCCGCACATGGCCCCCGGAGCCCCCTCACTTCACCTGCGCCGGCTGGCGCTCGTGCACCTTGAACCACTGCTCGAGCATGATCAGGCGCCACACCATGACGCCGTAGAAGGTCGCGTGGTCGCTCCGGTGGAGCTTCAGGACCTCGTCCACGAACGCGGGCCGCACGATGCCGCGCCGCTTCAGGTCGGAGAGCGACTCCCCGGAGAGCTGCTGGAGCCCCTTGTGCGTGCGCAGCCAGAGGCCGAACGGCAGGCCGAAGCCGTGCTTCTTCTTGCGGAGGATCTTCTCCGGCAGGAAGTCCCTGAGCGCGCGCTTGAAGAACCAGCGGAGCTCCTTGCCCTTCACCTTCCAGTCCGTCGGCAGGCGCGCCGCGAAGGACGCGAGCTCGTCGGTGAGGAACGGGTAGGCGATGTCGATGCGCGCGAGCTCGCACGAGCGCGAGACCTTCGGCAGGTCGTTGTCCGCCAGCGTGAACTTCCAGTCGTACGCGAGCATCTTGTTGACGTAGCTCGCCTCGCCCGCATTCGTCCAGACGTGGCGCGCGAGACGCATCGGCGCCTCGGCGTCCACCTGCTTCAGGAACTCGGGCGTGAAGATGTTCCGGGCGCCGAGCCGGAGGACGAGGTTGTACTCGTGCATCCGGTCGGGCAGCGGCGTCTTCGCCTGGCGGATGTAGCTCCGCATCTTGCGGAACGGCCACAGCCGGTCGCCCATGGGGACCATGGCGAGGATCGCCTCGAGCGGGACGCGCAGGAAGCCCGGGACACGCGCGTACCGCTCGAAGGTGCCCTGCTTCGCGTAGCGCTCGTTGCCGCCGAAGAGCTCGTCGCCGCCGTCGCCCGCGAGCATGCGCGTGACGCCGTCCTGCGCGGCGAGCCGCGCGCAGCAGAACGTCGGCACGGCCGACTCGTTGGCGAAGGGGTCCCCGTGCACCTCGGCGATGCGCGGGACCGCCTCGAGGACGTCCTCGGGCGTCACGTAGTACTCGTGGTGGTCGGTGCCGAAGTGCTTCGCGGCGCACCGCGCATACTCCATCTCGTCGAAGCCCTCGGCCTCGAAACCCATGGAGTAGGTGCGGGCGGGCCGCCCGAGGATCCTCGTGAGCATCCCGGCGACGGTCGAGCTGTCGGTGCCGCCGCTCAGGAACGCGCCCACCTCCGCACCCTTCGCCGCGAGCTCGACACCCGCCTGCACGAGCGAGCGGAACTCCTCCTCCGCCTCCGCGAGCGGCCGTCGCTCCTCGGTGATCTTCTGGCGGAAGTAGGCCTCGACCTCGATCTTCCCGCCCTTCAGGAGGAGGCGGTGGCCCGGCAGCAGGCGCCGGTGGTGCTTCCGCACCGTCCCGGGCGCGGCGACGGCGGACTGGAAGAAATAGGAGAAGAGCCCCTGCGGGTCGATCTCCGACTCCGCGCGCGGGTGCGCCTGGAGCGCCTCGCCGTGCGTGCCGAACACGAGGCAGCCGTGGCGGAAGGCGTAGTCGAGCGGGATCGTCCCCAGCCGGTCGGTCGCGAGGAGCGCCTGCCAGTCCCCGTCGCGCAGGACCGCGAGCGCGAACGCCCCGCCGAGGAGGTCGAGGAGCTTCACGCCCTTCGCGGCGTAGGCGGCCGCGAGCGCCTTCCCGTGGCCGGCGCGCGCGGCGAGCTCGGCGAGCTCCCGGTCGTTCCAGACCGGGCGCCCGGCGATCGCCACGTGCAGGTCCCCCTCCTCGTGGACCGCGGCGTTCCCGTGAAACGCGGCGACCGCGAGGCCGCAGCCGACGGAGCCCCGCGTGGAGACCTCGCTCCCGTCGTGCGCCGAGAGCGCCTCCGCCATCCGCGCGAGGAGCTTGCGCCGGCTCTCCTCGTCGGCCGTGTATCCGGCCCACCCGCACAAGCCGCTCATGGTTCCCCTTGCGTTTCGTCTTTTCGCGTCGAGGACCTTTAGAAGTCCCGATGGAAGGCGCTTCGGCGGCGCGATCGCCTCGTCATGAGACGCCGTCCTCCGCGCCGCGGCGTCGGCTCGCCGGGGTCGTGCTAAGGTAGCGCGGTGCCGGCGTATCCGGCATGCGAATAGGGTGTCTCGATCCGGGACGGCAGGAGCCCCGCCGCGCGCGGCGCCGCGGGCTCCGCCTGCCACGGAGGCCCTTTGATGAGATGCATGGTCGCTCTCCTGCTCCTGCCGTGGCTCGCGCTCGAGGTCCGGGCCGAGACCTACAAGGCGGGCACATGGGACTACGCCCGGATCCTGAAGCAGCTCGGGCCCGGCGACACGATGGTCCTCGAGGAAGGGGACTACCCGGGCATGCCCGAGATAAGGCTCCAGGGCCGGCCCGACGCATGGATCGTGATCCGGGGCGCGGAGGGCGGCGAGCGGCCCCGCATCCTCGCGCAGGACGGCCAGAACACGATCGAGATCCGCGGCTCCTGCTATGTCGCGATCGAGAACCTCACGCTCGACGGCCGCGACCGGGGAGGCGCCTTCGCCGTCAGCGCGTCGGCGGCACCGAGCCATCACATCCGGATCGAGAACTGCAACATCGTCGGCCACGGGTACGACCAGTCGCAGGTCGCCATCTCGACGAAGGCCCCCGCATGGAACTGGGTCATCCGCCGGAACACGATCGTCGCCGCGGGGACGGGCGCGTACCTCGGCGACTCGGACGGCACGGAGCCCTTCATCGGCGGCCTCATCGAGTACAACGTCTTCCTCGATTCGCGCGGCTACAACATGCAGATCAAGCACCAGAATCCGCGCGACCCCGGGATCCCCGGGCTCCCGACGACGCCGCAGAAGACGATCATCCGCCACAACGTCTTCCTCAAGGGCGAGCTGGAGAACGACAGCGGGGAGCGCCCGAACCTGCTGCTCGGCGCGCTGCCGACCCGCGGCCCGGGCAGCGAGGACGCCTACGAGGTCTACGGGAACCTCTTCTACCACAACCACCGCGAGTCCCTCCTCCAGGCCGAGGGGCGCGTCTCCATCCACGACAACGTCTTCGTCGACTGCACGGGGGACGGCATCCACCTCCAGAACCACTACGGCAAGCTGCAACGCGCGTACGTCTACAACAACACGTTCTACGGCGTGGAGACCGCGATCCGCTTCGTCCACCCCGCGACGGACGACCACCTCGTCGTCGGCAACCTGATGTTCTCCGACCACGCGATCGCGGGCCGGTGCACGAAGGAGTCGAGGAACCTCCACGTGCCGGTCTCCAAGGCGAGGAAGTACGTGAGGAACCCCTCGCTCGTCCTCGGCAAGATGGATTTCCATCCGCTCCCGGGCAAGTGCAGGGGCGACCCGGTCGACCTCTCGGCCTTCGCGCTCGACACCGATTCCGGTCGCGACTTCAACGGCACGGACAAGGGGAACGGCGCCTACCGCGGCGCCTACGCCGGCGAGGGCAAGAACCCCGGCTGGCAACTCGACGCGCTCGTGAAGGGCGAGCTGCCGCCCGCCGCCAACGACCGCACGCCGCCGACGGCGTCGTTCCGGATCGGGGACGGCAAGGGGACGGCGCCCGGCCTGGTCGTCGACCTCGCGTTCACGGCGGGCGACGGCGTGAGCGGGATGGGCGAAGGCGCGCAGATGCGCCTCAGCAACGACGGCAGGACGTGGACGGAGCCCGAGCCGTTCGCAGCGTTGCGCCCCGGCTGGGACCTGTCGCGCCACGGCGGCAATGCCGAGCCCGGGCTCAAGGTCGTCTACGCCCGCGTGAGCGACGCCGCCGGCAACTGGACCCCGGTGCTCGTCGCCGCGGTCGAGGTCCTTCCGGCGAAGGAATAGCAGGGGGTCGGGGGGCGGCCGCTACGCCGACGCCTCGCGCAGCGCCCACTCGAGCGCGACGAGCCGGCCGACGAACCGGAGCGGCACCGTCCCTTCCCGGATCGCGACCGCGAGGAACTCGTCGAGCCGCCTCGCATCGAGGAGCGGCCGCAGGACGAGGTCGCGCGGCCGCAGGAAGTCGGCCGCACCTGCCGCCATCAGCGCGCGCACCGCCTCGCCGTCGTCGGGGCGCGGACGGCCGCGCAGGAACCGCTCGCGCGCGCGGCCCCAGTACTGCGCCGGCAGGCCGAAGAGCCCGGGCACGAAGCGCCAGAAGTTCGTGAGCGCGGGCTCCATCGGGGGGAACCCCGTCACGAGCGGCGTGGTGCGGAAGGGCCCCGGGAAGGAGCGCATGAGGGAACGGAAGAGGCGGCCATGGAGCCGCTCCCGGTCGGGCACGCGGTAGAGGACCGAGAGGGGACGCGCGAGCAGGAGCGGGGAGATCGTCGGCCAGATCTGGTTCGTGGCGCTCGCGATCGCGCCCTGCCAGCACTGCATCCGAAGGTGGAGGTAGGCGTGGTCGAAGAGCGCGGGCATGGGGTCGCCCGCGCGCGCCTCGAGCGTCCGGGCGAGCACGTCGCGGAAGTGCCGTCCCGCGTCGCGCGGCTCCGCGAACCGCGGGGCGATCGCCGCCGCCGCGAAGCGGCGCACGAGCTCGCCGACGGCGTCCCCGTCCGTCCGGCCGACGTGGCGCTCGTCCCACCAGTAGTTCCGGTACACCTCGCCGCCCGAGCCGTTCACGCTGAACTCGCCGATCGCGGAGTTCGGCTCGTGCACGGCGGCGATCGCGGCGTACTCGGCGGCGTCGTAGGTCCCCTCGACGCGCGACGCCGCGCGGAGGACCGCGTCCCACGAGCGCTGCGCGTGGGCGCCCTGCGCGCGCGGCACGCGCCGCAGGTTGAGGCCGAGGCGACGCGCGAGGTCGCCCGCGACGCGCGCGTCCGGCTCCTCGGGATCGCCGGTCACGGTCACGTCGAACGCGAGCCCTGCCCCGAGCTGGAAGCCCGCGACGAGGCGCGAGTCCATGCCGCCGGTGAGGTCCGGCAGGAACCTGGTGCCGCGGTCGAACCACTCGAAGACGGCCTCGCGGCAGGCGTCGGCGAGGTCCGCGACCGATGCGCTCGGGCCGGGCTCGCGCGGGGGGAGGAGCGGGGCGTCGTCGGCCCCGGCGGATCGTCCGTCCCGGAAGCGGTAGCGATGCGTCCCGAGGAGGCGCTTCACGCCCGCGAACGGCGAGCGGTCCTCGTAGATGACGCCGGTCGCGAGCATCTCCCACGTTGCGACCGGGTCGGGATCGACCGACCGCGCGGCGCGCGCGACGGCGACCGGCGAGGTGCCGATGTAGGTCCCCTCGGGCGCCTCCGCCCCGTAGACGTGGAGCCGGCCGAAGTGGTCGGGAGCCACCGTGAGCGTGCCCGACGCGCGGTCCCACCACGCGACGGCGTAGCAGCCGTCGAGCTCGTCGAGGACCCCGGGGCCGCGCTCCCCGAGCCGCGCGAGGAGCGCCTCGTTGTCGTCGCGGCCCGCGGCCGGGTGGCGCCACGTCCCCGCCGTCACGACCCAGCCGAGGGGCCCGACGGCCGGCCGCGCCCCGCTGCCGTTCCGGCGATAGACCTTCACGACGTGCGGCCCCGGCGACTCCGTGGCGAGCGCCTTCGCGCGCTCGACCCAGGCCTTCGCGCCGGCGAGGCCGCAGGCGGTGGAACCGGGAACGGGATCGAACGCAAGGAGGCCGGCCATGACGATGGGGCGCGAGCGTATCCCAATGAGACGGAAGGACCGCATGGAGAGCGCCCCTGTTTCGGATCGGAACGGCCGGACGTCCAGAACGGTCGACAAACCCGGGCCCGGCCCGCGAACGCGCCCCGCGCCGGCCTTGCCCCGCATGGCGTCCGCGGGGGGGGCGTCCGGCGCGCCCCGCCATGGCGGGCCGGCGGCGGGCCGGCCGATAAGAGGTTCGTGAGGATCCTCAACGTCGTCGGCGCGCGACCCAACTTCATGAAGATGGCGCCGCTCGTGCACGCGCTCAACGCGCGCGGCATCCCGCAGCTCCTCCTGCACACCGGGCAGCACTACGACGACAACATGTCGAAGGTCTTCTTCGAGGACCTCCGCATGCCGAAGCCCGACATCTACATGGGCGTCGGCTCCGGCTCGCACGCGGAGCAGACCGCGAAGGTGATGGTCGGATTCGAGCAGGTGTGCCTGAAGGAGAAGCCGGACCTCGTCGTGGTCGTCGGCGACGTCAACTCGACGCTCGCGTGCAGCATCGTCGCGAGCAAGCTCTGGATCCCGGTCGCGCACGTCGAGGCGGGGCTCAGGAGCTTCGACTGGAAGATGCCAGAGGAGATCAACCGGCTGGTCACGGACCGCCTCTCGGAGATCCTCCTCACGCCGTCGCCCGACGCGGACGAGAACCTCCGCAAGGAGGGCACGCCCGAGGATCGCATCCACCGGGTCGGCAACATCATGATCGACTCGCTCGTCGCGAGCCTCGAGCGCGCGAAGGGAAGCAGCGTCCTCGACCGGTTCGGCCTCGCGCCGAAGGGGTTCGGGGTCCTCACGCTCCACCGCCCGAGCAACGTGGACGACGAAAAGACGCTCCTCGGCATCATGGACGTCATCCACGAGATCAGCGAGCAGCTTCCGATCGTCTTCTCCTGCCACCCGCGCACGGCGCAGCGGCTGAAGGCGATCCCCGCCTACGAGCGGCTCGCGAAGAAGGGCGACGTCCGCGTGCTTGAGCCCCTGGGCTACCTCGACTTCCTCCGCCTCTACTCGCAGAGCCGGATCGCGCTCACCGACTCCGGCGGCCTCCAGGAGGAGACGACCTTCCTCCAGATCCCCTGCGTCACGATCCGCGAGAACACGGAGCGGCCGGTCACCCTCACGGAGGGCAGCAACGTCCTCGCCGGCTGCGATCCCGCCCGGATCCGGAAGGCGGCCAGGGCGGCCCTCGACGGCCCCCCCCCCGGGGCCAAGCGCGTCCCGGATTTGTGGGACGGGCACACTGCGCCTAGGATCGTGGACGTATTCGAGACGTGGTGGCGAAAGAGATCCTCGTAACCGGGGCCGCGGGCATGCTCGGCAGCGAGGCCGTGCGCGCCGCCCCCGAGGGCATCCGTCCGCTCCCCGTCACCCGCGCCGACTGCGACCTCGCCGAGCCGGAGCACGTCGAGCTCCTCTTCGAGCGCCTGAAGCCCGCGGGCGTGCTCCACTGCGCCGGGTTCACGCAGGTGGACCGCGCGGAGGTCGCGGAGGAGGCCGCGTTCGCGGACAACGTCGAGGCGACGAGGTCGGTCGCCGCCGCCGCGCGCCGCCGCGGGATCCCGATGCTCCTCGTCTCGACGGACTACGTGTTCGACGGGACCTCGAAGCGCCCCTACCGCGAGGAGGATCCCCCGCACCCCCTGAACATCTACGGCCGGACGAAGCTCGAGGCCGAGCAGGCGGCGAAGGACGCGATCATCGTCCGCTCCTCCTGGCTCTACGGCCCCCGCGGCCGCCACTTCGTCGGCGCGATCCTCGAGCAGGCGGGGAGGCCGGAGATCAAGGTCGTGAACGACCAGCGCGGCTGCCCCACGTCCACGCTCGAGCTCGCGCCGGTCCTCTGGGAGCTCCTGCTGCGGGGGGTCCCGGGGGTCTACCACGCCGCCTGCGAGGGCTCGTGCACCTGGCACGAGATGGCGCTTGCGGTCTTCGAAATGAGGGGGGCCGGGGGGCCGAAGGTGGTACCGTGCACGACGGCGGAGTTCCCGCGGCCGGCGAAGCGGCCGGCGATGAGCGCGCTCGACTGCGGGAAGCTCGCGGCGATCCGCGGCAAGCGCCTCCCCCACTGGCGGGACGCGCTCCGCCGGTTTCTCGTAGCATGATGCTCCCATGGGAGAGACGCTCCTCGTCACCGGCGGGGCCGGGTTCATCGGTTCGAACTTCGTGCGCCTCGTCGCCGGGAAGCGCCGCGTCGTCGTCCTCGACAAGCTGACCTACGCCGGCAACCTCGAGAACCTCGCGGGGGCCGACCACGTCTTCGTGAAGGGCGACATCGCCGAGCCGGGCGACGTCCGGCGCGCGTTCGACGCCGCGGAGGGGCCCGTGAGCGTCGTGCACTTCGCCGCGGAGACCCACGTGGACCGGTCGATCGAGGACGGGTTCCCGTTCCTCCGCACGAACGTGCTCGGCACGCAGGTGCTCCTCGACGTCGCGCGCGAGCGCGGGGCCCTTCGCTTCCTCCACGTCTCGACGGACGAGGTCTACGGCCCGCTCGCGCCGGGCGTCTTCGCCGCGGAGGACGCGCGGCTCTGCCCGACGAACCCCTACTCGGCGAGCAAGGCGGGGAGCGACCACCTCGCGCTGGCGGCGCACCGCACGCACGGCCTCCCCGTGATCGTGACGCGCGGCTCGAACAACTACGGGCCCTACCAGTTCCCGGAGAAGTTCGTGCCGCTCCTCATCGCGAACGCGCGGGACGGGAAGCCCTTGCCGATCTACGGCGACGGCCTCTACGAGCGCGACTGGATCCACGTGACCGACCACTGCGAGGGGATCCTCGCGGCCCTCGAGCGCGGCAGGCCGGGCGAGATCTACAACCTCGCGGGCTCGTGCCACCGGAAGAACCTCGACGTCGCGCGGTTCATCCTGAAGGCGCTCGGGAAGCCCGAGTCCCTGCTCCGGCACGTGCAGGACCGGCCCGGCCACGACCGGCGGTACGGCCCGGACCCGGCGAAGGCGGCGCGCGAGCTGCAGTGGAAGCCCCGCGCGAAGTTCGAGCAGGCGCTGGCGGAGACGATCCGCTGGTACGACGAGAACGGCGAGTGGCTCGACCGCGTCCGCTCGGGCGAGTACATGGGCTACTACGAGCGCCACTACGGCGACCGGCTCCGGTCCCCCGCACCCCCCCACACACGATGAGCAGGAAGGGAATCGTCCTCGCGGGCGGCTCCGGCACCCGCCTCCACCCGATCACGAAGGCGGTGAGCAAGCAGCTGCTCCCCGTCTTCGACAAGCCGATGGTGTACTACCCGCTGTCGGTGCTGATGCTCGCGGGGATCCGCGAGATCCTCGTGATCACGACGCCGCGCGACCAGCCGCTCTTCCGGGAGCTCCTGGGGGACGGCTCGCAGTGGGGGCTCCGGCTCTCGTACGCGATCCAGGAGAAGCCGGGCGGCATCGCGCAGGCGTTCCTCGTGGGCGAGTCGTTCGTGAAGGGCGACCCGGTCGCGCTGATCCTCGGCGACAACATCTTCTTCGGGCACGGGTTCCGCGACCGCCTGCAGCGGATCCCGGAGGAGGGCGCGACGGTGTTCGCGTACCCCGTGAGGAACCCGCAGCGGTACGGCGTGGTCGAGCTGGACGCGGGCGGCCGCCCGGTCGCGATCGTCGAGAAGCCGAGGGAGCCGAAGTCGAGCAATGCCGTGACGGGGCTCTACTTCTACGACGGGGACGTGGTCGGGATCGCGAAGTCGCTCCGGCCGAGCGCGCGCGGCGAGCTCGAGATCACGGACGTGAACGAGGCATATCTGAAGCGCGGGCGGCTGCACGTGGAGCTGCTCGGCCGCGGGATGGCGTGGCTCGACATGGGCACGCCGGAGTCGCTCCGGCAGGCGACGAACTTCATCGAGGCGGTCGAGGAGCGCCAGGGGCTGAAGATCGCGTGTCCGGAGGAGATCGCCTTCGAGAACGGGTTCATCGACCGCGTCCGGCTGAAGCGGCTCGCGGAGGAGCTCAAGGGCACGGCGTACGGCGAGTACCTGCTCGGGCTCTCGAGGGGAGGGGGCCCGGGGGAGGGCCCGTGAGGGTCGAGGAGACCGCGCTCCCGGGCGTGCTGAAGATCACGCCCGACGTCTTCGAGGACGCGCGCGGCTGCTTCTTCGAGGCGTTCCGCGCGGAGCGGTACGAGCAGCACGGGATCCCCGGGCGCTTCGCGCAGGACAGCGTGAGCGAGAGCCGGAGGGGCGTGCTCCGCGGCCTCCACTTCCAGTGGCCGAGCGCGCAGGGGAAGCTCGTCTACGTGCTCCAGGGCGAGGTGTTCGACGTGGCGGTGGACGTGCGGCCCGGTTCGCCGACGTACCGGCGGTGGGACGGCCACCGGCTCTCCGCGGGGAACCGCGCGCAGCTCTGGATCCCGGAGGGCTTCGCGCACGGCTTCCTCGCGCTGTCGGACCGGGCGCTGTTTGCGTACAAATGTACGGCACCCTACGACCCGGCGAGCGAGCAGGCGGTCCGCTGGGACGACGAGGATCTCGCGATCGACTGGCCGGTCCGCGACCCGGTGCTGTCGCCGAAGGACGCCGCGGCCCCGCGCCTGCGCGAGATCGATCCGAAGCGGCTCCCGCGGTGATCGCGCGGGTCCACCACCCCGCCGCGGCCGATCCTCGCGCGGCGCGCGCTCTTGCGATCGCGTGCCGCCCCCCTCCCCCGCGCCCCCTCCCCTCCCCGCACTGGTCGCCGTTGCCTCGAAGCGGGACGCCTCCGTTTGCCTTGCGCCGGCGCAGTGTCACTCTCCCCATTGGAGGTATGCGATGAGCTGGGTGAAGGCGTTCACGCTCGTGGTGCCGGGCGACATCCGTCGCGATTTCACGGCCAACCTGCTCGCGGACCGGCGCGAGATGCAGGCGAAGGGGGTCTCGCCCCTCCGCATGAACTTCTCGCTCGTGTGCGAGCTTCTCAACGGCTTCGCCCAGTACGCGCCGCTCCGGCCCGTCGTGGCGTCCACGTCCCCGAGGCCGCGCGTCGCGGAGCGGGCGGCGCTCGGCGGCTCGATCGCGTGGCGCAGCGCGGGCCCCGCGTTCCTCGTCGGCTACCTCCTCTCCTCGACGCTCCTGCTCGTGCTCGGCGGGCTCCTGCTCGCCGGCGCCTTCGGCTGCCTCGTGACCGTCGCCGCCACGTCCGGGAACCCGATGCCCGAGCGCCAGCAGCGCTTCGTCGCGTCGGTCCTCGGCGGCACGCTCGCGTCGCTCCTGCTGATCGTCTTCTTCGGCGTCGTGACGATCGGCCTCCTCGCGCTCGCGTCGACCTTCTCGAGCGGCCTCCTCGCGGGGCTCGCCGTGAAGACGCTCGTGCTCGTCGCGACGGCGTCGCTCGCCCTCGTCGCGGGCTCCGGCTGGGTGCCCGAGGAGTACACGCCGAAGCGGCTCGTCGTGAATACGGAGCGGCTCCGCGAGTTGGCCGCCAAGCCGCAGCACGAACCCGACGAAGCGGTCGTCTGACCCCCCGCGGCCCGGCGTCGGCGGGAGGGAGGCTCCGTACCCGCCAATATCGTGAATCGGCCCGACTGCCGATTCGCAGTGTCCCCGCCGATCCCTTAGTGGATATGGGAACGGCCACGGCCGGTTTGCGTGTTCCGGGGGGCTCCGGGGGCATCGCGGGGCTCGTGCATGGGATCCGCGCGGGAGTCGCCTCCTGCCGCCTCTGCCCCGCCATGAAGCCCTTCCGGAAGCCGCCGGCGGAGTCCTTCGGCACCACGCGGACGGGATACGTGCTCGTGGCCGAGGCCCCGGGCCCCTCGGGCGATCTCTTCCGCGACGCCTCCGGGGCGGTCCTGCGCGAGGCGCTCGCGCAGGCCCGCGACGGGGAGTATCGGACGCTCGAGGACCTCTTCTTCGTCACGCACGCGGTCCGGTGCATCCCGGGGAATCCGAAGGCGAAGGGAAAGACGCGCGCGCCGAAACGCAGCGAGTGCGGCGCGTGCCGGCCCTACCTCGCGTTCGAGCTCAGGGCGCTCCACCCGAAGCTCGTCCTCGCCGTCGGCGGAAAGGCCGCGGAGGCGGTCCTCGGCAGGCCGGTCGTGATGGACGAGGAGCACGGGCAGCGCCGCCGGATCGGCGACATCGAGCTGCTCACGGTGCTCGTGCCCTCGCCGCACAACCGCGGCGCGCTGAAGCGCCACGGGTTCGGCATGGAGAGCTACACGCGCTGGTTCGCGGGGCTCTTCGGCGCGCTCATCGACGACCTGCGCCGGTAGGCCCGTCCGGCGCGCCCCGGCGTGTGCTATATGGGGGAATGCGATTCGAGAAGGGCGTCCCCGCCGCGCACGCGGCGTTCCTCGAAAGGGCGCTCGGCATCCTCGGGAAGGACCGCCGCCTCTTCGGCGTCGGCGCCTGCGGCTCCTTCCTCTCCCGGAGGATGGACGAGCATAGCGACATCGACCTCGTGATCGGCGTGGAGGACGACGCCCACGAGGAGGTCGCGCGCGAGCGCATGCGGATCGCGGAGGGCCTCGGGAACCTCCTCTCCGCCTTCACGGGCGAGCACGTCGGCGACGCGCGCCTCGTGATCTGCCTCTACGGCCCGCCGCTCCTCCACGTGGACCTCAAGTTCCTCCGCGCGGACGAGATGGCGGACCGCGTCGAGGACCCGGAGATCCTCTGGGAGCGCGAGGGGCGCATGACCGCGGCGTTCGCGAAGGGCGTCGCACGTTACCCGCAGCCGGATCTCCAGTGGATCGAGGACCGTTTCTGGACGTGGGTCCACTACCAGACGTCGAAGATCGGCCGCGGGGAGCTCTTCGAAGCCGCGGACGGCCTCGCGTTCTTGCGGGCGCGGGTGCTCGGCCCGCTCGCCCTCCTCGAGAAGGGCGCGCGGCCGGCCGGCGTGCGCCGGATCGAGACCCACGCGCCGGAGGTCGCGAGCGAGATGGAGGCGACGCTCTCGAAGCACGACGCGCGCGCCTACGCCGAGGCGCTGGAGCACGCGGTCGGGATCTACAGGGGGCTCCGGGGGCGGCTCGCGACGGGGACGTTCGCCCCGCGCCAAGAGGCGGAACGCGCCGTCCTGGCCCACCTCGCGGAGGTCAAGGCGCGGCTCACGCCGTGACGAGCGGCCGCTCGACGAGGCAGCGGACCGGCGCGGAGAGGTCCCGGTCGAACTCCACGAGCGCGATCGACTCGTAGCGGCCGCGGATCGGCAGGAGGGCGCGCGCGGCGGCGAGCGCGGGCGCGACGTCCGGCAGCCGGAGTCCGACCGTGCAGTGCGGCACCCAGGCGCCCGGCGCGTAGTGCGCGAGCCCGCCGGGCGCGAGGGAGTGCCACGCCCGGTGCATTCGGAGCAGCGGCTCGTCCACCACCGGAGCGAGGAAGACGACGCCCTCGTCACCGGGGAACGTCCCCGCGCTCGCGAGCGCGAACGGGATCGGCGCCGCGCGGAACCGCGCGAGCGCGCCGTCCAGCGGCCCCCGAACCCCCTCCGGATCCGCAGCCAGCGAGACGTGCGGCCTCGTCTCGATGTCGAACAGGAGCCCGCTGCCGGTCGCCGCGCGCACCGCCTCCCACACGCCGCGCACGGCCCGCTCCGCCCCGGCGTCGAAGCGGAGCTCGACGGCAAGCCCCATCACCCCCCGGTCCGCGACGAGGGAACGAGTGTCGTGCGCCGCTCCACGCTCGTAGGACCTACGACCTCCCCCAGCCGCCTGCGGCACTCATGCCGCACCCCTCGACCGCAACTCACGGTCTTATAGGCACTTACAAGCGAACCGTCCGTGATGGACAACACTACGGGTCCGTCCAGTCGGCGACGAAGACGTTCGTCTCGTTGGGCTTGTCGTTCCAGCGGTTCGAGCAGAAGACGAGCCGCTTGCCGTCGCGTGTGAACATCGGGAAGCCGTCGAAGTCGTCCGACCGCCGCGCCCCCTCGCGCGTCCGCTCGAAGAACGTCACGCGCTCGAGCTCGCCGCTCTCCACGTCCGCGAGGAAGAGGTCGAAGTTCGCGCCCTTCTTGTCGTGGTGGTTCGACGCGAAGATCACGCGCTTCCCGTCCGGGTGCCAGAACGGCGCGAAGTTCGCGGCGCCGTTCCGCGTCACCTGCTTCTTGTTCGAGCCGTCCGCGTCCATCACCCAGATCTCGAGCCGCGTCGGCTTCACGAGCCCCTCCTTGAGGAGAAGACCGTACTCGTCCCCGATGTCGTCGCCCTCGCCCGGCGCGCGCCAGACGATCCTCGTCCCGTCCCACGAGAAGAACGCGCCCCCGTCGTAGCCGGGTCGCTCCGTGAGCCGCTTCACGTCGCTCCCGTCGAGCTTCATCGAGTAGAGCTCGATGTCGCCGTCTCGCACCGACGTGAACACGATCCGGTCGCCCTTCGGCGAGATCGTCGCCTCGGCGTCGTAG
The DNA here is from genome assembly GCA_011525755.1 of Planctomycetaceae bacterium. Taxonomy (GTDB): domain Bacteria; phylum Planctomycetota; class PLA2; order PLA2; family PLA2; genus PLA2. The sequence goes on along the minus strand of WYBS01000033.1, from coordinate 29,899 downwards.
CCCGGCGAGTCCGTGAGCCGCGCGGGTTTCGACCCGTCCGCGTCCGCCGTGTAGATGTCATAGGTCGAGTAGATCGCCCAGACGTAGCCCTTCGAGTGGTCCGGCGGCGGCGGCGGCGCGTCGCCCCCGCCGTGCGTGGACGCATAGAGGATCCGCTCGTCGCCGGGCAGGAAGTACGCGCACGTCGTCCGCCCCTTGCCCGTCGATACGAGCTTCACGTCGCTGCCGTCCGCCTTCATCGTGAAGATCTGGTCCGCGGTGAAGGGCGGCCGCGTCGACTGGAAGATCAGCCGGTCCTCGGCGAACGACCAGTACGCCTCCGCGTTCTGGCCTCCGAACGTGAGTTGGCGGAGGTTCTTCAGGTGCCGCTCGCCGGGGAACGGCTCGTGCGCGACGGCGGGGGACTTCGGCTCCTCGCACGCGGCGGCGAGGAGAAGGAGCAGGGGCAGGAAGCGCATCCCGACCAAAGTAAACGGCGCCCCCCGGCCCCCCTACTTTCCTTCCTCCGCGGGCTTCTCCTCGGCAGGCTTCCCCTCCGCGGGCTTCTCCGGCGCGGCCGGCGGCGCGGGCTCCCCCTGGTAGGGCTGCTTGAACCACGTCTTCTGCGGCGCCGGGATCTTCCCCCACCAGCGCGTCGCGTAGCCGCTCTTCCAGAGGCAGAACGCGATCCCGCCGAGGAGGATCAGCGTGAAGATGATCCGCGGCCACGGGCTCCGCTTCTCCGCGAACGGGTCCTGGAGCGAGCGCTCGGCGCCCGGCGGCAGGTGCGCGACCGCGGTCAGCGACCGACCGAGCGGCAGGTTCACCTTCGTGAGCGTGTTCACCGCCCAGCCGTTCGCGTCGAGGATCGGGCCGAGGTTTCTCCGCCGCAGCTTCAGGTACGCGATCAGCATCGACGGGCCCGAGATCAGGAGGATGATGCCGAGCACGCCGAGCGGCATGTAGATGCCGAGGCCGAAGAAGGCCTCCATCATCACGCCGAACGCCGCCACGAACCCGCTGACCGCGACGCCGATCGCCGCCACGATGCCGATGTCGAGCTTCTTCGGGGGGGCTCCGGGGGCCGCGGGCGCCGCGGCAGGCGGCGCGGTCGTCGCCGTGGTGGCGGCGGTCTGGAGCCGGGCCGTCGATGCCTCGTCCGCCGCCGCCGCGCGCTTCGCGACCTGCTCCTCGATCCAGCGCAGCACCTTCTTGTACGGCGCCCAGAAGGCCTGGCCGATGCTGATCGGGTTGTTCACGATCTTGCTCACGGTCGCGTCCCAGTCGCGCCCCTGCCGGTCGTAGAAGAGGCCGTTCCGGCCGACGAAGAGGTTGTCCGAGTCGCCGGCCGTCATCGCGGCGGCGATCGTCATCGCCTCGCCCGACGGCCGCTTGCAGTCGACGTAGGCGAGGTAGCTCTGCGACATCACGGCGAGCACGCCGTGCTTCGCGGGGTCGGTCACGCGGATGCAGAGGTCGCAGCTCCGCCCGTCGACGTAGAGGACGCCCGCCTGGAAGATCGCCTTCCGGCGGCCGTAGAAGTCGGCGAAGGAGACGAAGTTGATGAGCAGCTTGTAGAAGTCGCGGTTGAGCCGCGTGAGCTTCTCCACATGGGAGATCGCCTCGACGTCCGGCGCGACGGCGAGGTCGGCCGCGACCGCCTTCTCGAGCAGGGGCTTCGTCGGGCCGGCGACGATCTCGCGCACGCGCTTGATGCCGAGCTTCTCGACGGCGGCGCCGGCCTTCCCCGCCGCCCAGTCGCGGTAGGCGGCGAACTTCCCGCTGAGATCGAGCCACTCCTCGCGCGCGAGCGACGTCTTGTCCTTGCCGAGGAGCGGGGCCACGACGAGCGTGCGGAAGCGGTCGATCGCGTCGCGCCACGCGGGGTTGATCCCCTGGACGAGCGAGAGCGGCTTCTTCGGCTCCGCGAGCGCGATCGGGAAGAAGTCGATCTCGTGCGCGTCGATCGACATGTCCTTCGCGGCGGCGTCGAGGTAGGCAGTCTCCGTCCGGTTCACCGCCGCGAGCGCGCGCGCGTCGAACTCCGCGAGCAGGCAGCGCGCGAAGTAGTCGTCGATCTTCCTCCGCACGGCCTCGAGCGCGGCCGCGCCGTCCGCCGTCTTCTCCTTGAGAGGCCACGTCACCGCGCGGTCCTCCTCGCCCTTGGTCCACCACGCGGTGAACGCGCGGCACTCGTCGAAGAAGCGCTCGATGCGATCCTTGTCGAACCCGGGCTTCCCGCTGCGGTCCATGGCGCCGCCGAGGCAGTCCACGATCTCCGTCGCGACCTGTCTCGCCGCCTCGTCGTCGACCGTGTCCGGCGCGACGATGCCGTCGCCGTTGAGCTTCGCCTTCGCGAAGAGCTCCGCCGTCTGCGTCGAGTCGGCGACCGTGATCTTCGCCGCGCCCTCCTTCCCGAAGCTCTTGAGGATGTGGCGCGCGGCGCGGAGCACCTGCGCGCCCTCCGGCGTGTCCTCGCGGATGTTCCTCAGGTCGACGCCGTCCTCGCCCTTGAGCAGGACGTCCGCGTCCTTGAGGACGGCGCCGAGCCACTTCGCCGCGTTGACGATCTCGGGGACGCGCACGCGACCGTCGCGGTCGCTGTCGAGGAGGTCGAGCGTGCGCTCGTCGTAGAAGAGCCCCTTCGTGGGGCACGAGAGCGCGACCCAGAGCTTCTGGTCGAGCTCGCCCAGGTGCAGGATGTCCGCGCCGCTCGCGAGCTTGACCTGGTCCACGCCCCCCGCACGGAAGAACTTCCAGTGGTGGCCGTTCGCCGACGCCTTCGCCATGACGCTCCTCCCTCGGGCGCAGTGTCCGGGGGAGCGCGGGCAAGATCAAGTTTGGACGGACGAAAACCGGGCGGACCCCCGGCACGGCGTCGAGGTCGTGGCGATGGCTCCCGGGAACCGCGGACGCTTCGGGAACCGTTCGCGGCAGGCCGCCCGGAAAACGAAGCGGGGGAGGCCGTGCCTCCCCCGCAATCAGGCTTGTCTGGTCGGAACTACCAGCGGCCGCCGCCGCCGCCGCCACCACCACGGCCGCCGCGACCGCCACGGCCGCCGCCGCCACCGTAGCCGCCACCACCGCCGCCGCCCTCGCGACGGGGCGAGTCGGCCTTCGGGCGCGCCTCGGAAATGTTCAGCTTCCGGCCGTCGAGCTCGACGCCGTTCAGCGTGTCGATCGCGGCGCGCGCCTCGTTGTGGTTCGCCATGGTGACGAACGCGAAACCGCGCGGACGGCCGGTCGCCCGGTCCGTCACGATCGAAACCTCTTCGACCGCGCCCTTGTCCGCGAACAGCGAACGGAGCGTGTCCTCGGTCGTGTCGAAGCTGAGGTTGCCCACAAAGATCTTCATATCACTATCACTCACTCTCCAGGCCGGGGTGGCGCTCACGATAGGCCCGGAGGCGAACGTGGGCTACACACGAACTCGGCTTGCTATGTCATCCCGGCGGCCAATCCGCCGGGTCCGAAGAGGATACCACGGCGCAAGCGCGGTCAAGGTCCCCCCGGGAGCGCCTGCCCCCCCTGCCCCCGGGCCCCCTGACCCCCCTACCCGGTCGGACGCGGGAACTCGGGCCTCAGGTAGAGCGGCGGAGGGGCATGAGGATCGTCGGCAGGGGGTGCCAAAGCCGCTCGCCGGGCGGCGAGACCGGGGTAGGCGGCGTCCACGGCCTCGATCTCGGTCAGGCAGGCGCGGGCCCTCGCCCGGTCCCCGCTGTCGAGGTGGGAGGCGGCAAGGAGCATCCGGGCGGCCCGGCCCACCGCCGTCTCGGGACCCGAGGCGGCGCGGACCTTCTCGAGCACCTGCGCGGCGGCGTCGTAGCGGCCCGCTGCGTGGAGCGCGACGCCGACGAGGTAGCGGGCGCCGAGGTCGTTCGGCATCTCCGCGAGCGCCGCCTGCGCGACATCGACCGCCTCCTGCGCCTGCCCGAGCGACAGGTAGCGGCTGACCGCCTCGACCGCATGCGGGAACTCCTTCGTCGCCTTCGACGCCGCGGTGTGCGCCGTCTCGAGCACCCGCTTCCGGTGACGCGAGCGGAGGAACTCGTAGTAGCGCCGCTCGAGCAGGTCGTGGCGGGACGCCTCGTCGAAGTCGTCGAATGCCTTGTCGTCCTCGCGCAGGGCCGCGTAGGAGTCGCCGCGGCCGAGGAGCAGCGGCACCTTCAGCTCCATGGTCGGGTTCGCCGCGAGCCCCTTCGTGAAGGCCTCGACCGCGTGCGCGTGGTCCTTCAGGAACTCCGCGTGGGTCGTGCCGACGGCGAGCCAGAGGAGCGCCGGGTGCTTCGAGCGCGGCGCCGCCTCCTCCATCGCCGCGATCGCGGGGCGCGCGCGCTCGCGGTCCACCTCGACGGCGGCGCGGAAGTGGCGGACGGCGTCGTCCGCCTCGTCCCCCGCGAGGTGCGCCTCCGCCAGCGCGAAGTGCGTGTCGGGCGCGAACGCGTCGAGGTCGAGCGCGCGGCGCAGCAGCTCCACGCAGTCGCGCCGCGACGCGGGCTGGAGCCGCCGCGCATAGATCGCGTGCTGCGTCGCCCCGAGGGGGTTCCGCATGTCGAGGCAGACGCCCGCGAGGAAGAGGCGCACCTGCGGGTCGTCGCCCTTGACGACGAGCCGCTCGGCCGCCTGGACGACCGTCTCGCGGCCGGTGATGTCGTCCTCGTAGAGCCGCTTCAGCGCGCGCAGGGCGTCGGGCGTCCTGTCCATCGCGTCGAACGCCTGCGCGAGCGCGAGGTCCGCCTCGGGGCGCGCCTGCCCCGAGTCCACGATCGCCTCGAGCGCCTGCGCCGCCTGCGGGCGCGCGTTCGCGTCGGTCTTGACGAGGTCGACGAGCGTCGAGACCGCCTCGCTCGTCCGCTGGAGCTGGAGGAGGAGCTGGGAGCGGAGGACGAGCATCTGCGGTCGCCGGTCGGCGCCGATGACGCGGATCGAGCGCTCGGCGCCGTCGCTCACCTGGTCCGGGAGCTGGCCGAGGACGGACGCGGATGTCGCGAGATCCCCCGTCTTGAGCCCCGCCGCCGCGACGTCCTCGAGGTCCGCCGCCACCTGCGCGCGGTCGGCGTCGGGACAGCTGAACCGCTTCAGGTGCGCGTCGGCGGCGTCCGGCACGCGGCCGAGGTCGAGCAGCGCGATCGCTCGCCCCTTGTGCGCCGCCTCGAGGTCGCCCTTCTCCCGGCAGATCGCCGTGAACCGGTCGAGGCGCTCCTGCGCCGGCGCCCCGGAGCCCATCAGCTCCTGGACCGCCTTCTTGTACTCCTTACGCGCGAAGTGCATGTCCGCGCGGCCGAGAGCCGCGTCGGCCGCGGAATCGGTCTTCGTCGCATCGCCGAGCAGGCGGAACGCCTCGTCCACCTCGGCCGCGTTCGGGGGGATCGCGCGCAGGTCGCGCACGGCGTCGGCGTGCCGCCCGAGCGCCATGAGCAGGCGGCCGCGCAGGAGCCGCCCCATCGCAAGCCGCGGCGACGCCTTGAGCAGCGCGTCCGCGAGGGGCAGCAGGACGCGCGCCTCGTCGCCCGCCTCGCGCCGCGCCTCGAGGATCGTCGCGGCCACCTCGCCCTTCTCGTGGGCGATGAGCACGTCGGCGAGCACCCGCCCCGCGTCGGCGTGCCGGCTCGCCTCGCGCGCGAGAAGCTGCATGTTCGTCGACACGGTCCGGAAGAGCCGGCGCGCGCGCGGCGCGTCGCCGAGCGCGAGCGCGCAGCGGAAGGCCACCGGGAGGAACGCGCGGTCGTCGTGGAGCCGCTCGGCGGCGAGGAAGTCGTCGACGCGCCGGCCCGTCGCCGGGTCGAGCGGGAGCCGCGCGAGGAGTCCCGCGGCATCCTCCTTCTGGCCCTCCCTGAGGAGCGCGCCGGCGCCGTCGAGCGCGGTCTCGGGCGTCACGGTGCCCGCGGAGACGATCTTGCCGATCTCGGAGAGGAGCGACGGATCCTCCCGGCTCGCTCGGAGCAGCCACTCCGCGTGCTCCGCGAGCGCGCCCTCCGACTCCGCGAGCCGGGCGGCCGCGAGGAGCACCGGCCCCTTCGCAAGCCCCGCCTCGGCCCATGCCCGCGCGGCGTCGAGGTGAGACGCCGCATCGAGCAGCGCCGCCGCGGCGTCGATGTCGCCCTGCTTCAGCAGGTAGAAGCCGAGCTCGCGCCGCAGGTCGTCGCGGTCGGGCGCGCGGTCGAGGAGGCGGGGCGCGGCGCGGCCCCACGCCTCGGCGCGCTGCGCGAGGGGCACGGCGAGGAGGCCGTCGATCGCGCCCGCGACGTCCGCGACGCTCTCGCGGAGCGCGGTCGCGACGACCGCGGCCCGGACCTCGGCGGCGCCCCGCCACGAGGGCGTCTTCTCGGCGAGCAGCGTCGCGACGGGCGTGGCCGCGGCGGACTGCTCCTGGACCACGCCCTCGAGGATCCGGCACGCGTTGGGCGCCTTGTCCGTGAGCAGCAGCGCGAGGCCGCGCAGCACCTTCGCCGAGGTTCCCTCGCTCCCGCTGCGCTTCGCGACCTCGACGATCTCGTCGGGCTGGGCCGCCTTCGCCGCCTGCAGGAGGTGCCGCAGCGAGTCGTTGTGGAGCGCGATCTCGAGTCGGTCGCGCGCGGCGACGCCCTCCGACGTCCACGTCCACACCTCCTCGGGGTTCTCGCCGAACGCCTTCCCCGCGAACTCGAGGAAGCGCTCGCGGTCCCCCTCCTTCTGCGCGATCTGCGCGAGCGCGTAGTGGACGGGACCGTCCGCCTTGCCGGCATCGAGGAGCGCCTGCGTCGTGCCGGCGAGGAGCGGCGCGCCCTGCGGGGAGGCGAGCAGGCGATCCACGAGCTTCATCCGGTCCGTCTTCACGACGCCGAGCGTCGCGAGAAGGAAGAGGCCCGTGGCGCCCGCGACATCCTTCCGCGCGAGCATGTCCTTCGCGCGCGCGGCGCCGTCGATCGCGCCCGCCGCGACCAGCTCGGCGAGGTGCGGCACGGCGGCGGCCGGGGCGTCCATGCCGAGGCAGATCTCCCACAGCGCGTCGCGGACCGCGTGGTCGTCCGGCGTCGCTTTCAGGTGCACCTCGGAGAGCTTCACGGCGGCGGCGGGCCGGCCCTCGCCCCTCGCGATGGTGCGGAGCTTCTCGGCGGCCGCGGCGCCGCCGCCTTCCGCGAGCAGCAACTCGAGCGACGCCTCCTCGAGCAGCCCCCCCGCGACCCCCGACTTCTGGGCCTTCTCGAGGGTCTTCCGCGCCGCCTTGAGCTTGCCCTTCTGGACGTACTCGCGGATCTCGCCCGTCCACTGCGTGAGCGTCCTAGCCATGCCGCGCCTCCACGCCCGCGGCCTCGAGCGCGAGCGTCGCGGCCTCGGGGACCGGCGTGCCGGTGCGGCGCGCCCGCAGGTCGAGGAGCGCGGCGGCGGCGGCCGTGTGCCACGGGTCCTCATCGAGCGCCTTGTTCAGGAGATCGACGGCGTCCTCGGAGCGGCCGACCGCGTAGGCCGCGCACGCCTTCGCGTATGCGAGCTCCGCCCGGAGCATGGAGTCGGGGGGCTGGGGGGCGTCGCGGAGGAGCTCCTCCGCGGCCTGCGGCTCTCCCCCCCTGAGCTTCAGCGACGCGAGCGTGATCCGGCAGGGCGTGTAATCGGGGCTCTCGGCGAGCACCTTCTCGAGCAGCTCGATCGCCTCCTTCAGGCGCCCCGCCGCGACGTAGGCCGTGGCGAGGTCGTTCGCGACCGCGTCGTCGGGGGCGCGCTTCTGCGCCTGGAGCAGCAGGCTCACGGCGGCGCCCGGGCGGCCGTCACGAAGTGCCGCGCGCGCGGCGAGGCGCGCCTCGCGGCGGCCGCGCACCTGCTCCCCCGTGCCCGAGGCCTCGACCGCGCGCGCGAGCCGGTCGAAACCCTCGGCCGCCGCCTGCTGGTCGCCGGAGAGCGCCTCGATCGCCGCCTTGATCTCGCCGAGCACGAGGACCGAGGCCTCGAGCGTCTTCGTGTTCCGCTCCTGCGGGGGAAGGAGCGCCTTCAGGCTCCCCTCCGAGTTCCGGAAGCTCTGGGAGAGGCCCGTGAGGAGCTGGACCGTCTGCTTGCTCGAGCTGCCGACGGCCTGGTTGAGGAGGTGGCGCGTCTCGCGGCCGGACTGGCGGACGGTCGCGAGGACGTAGGCGATCTCGCCGACCGCGCAGCGCTTCTCGATCCCGTCGTAGAGCATGCAGCGGCTGCGGAGGCACTTCGCGGGGACCGCGTCGACGCCTTCCTTGCGGGGGGTCTCCGGGGGGAGGAAGGGGCAGATCTCGCCGACCGGCTCCTTGAGTTTCGGCGGGCCGATGTCGCTCGCCTTGCCGTCGCATCCCGCGACCGTGCACTTCTCGTTGCTCGCGAACCAGCACTGCGTGTGGTGCGGCGCGGAGCATTTGCGGCACCGCGCCACCTGCGGGTTGGCGTCGTCCAGGGTGATCGGACGGCCGCAGTAGACGCAGATTTCACCCGAGAAGATCAAGGACGGCTTTCTCCTCCGGCCCGGGGCCGGGCCGACACTCTATCAACTTCGGGGCGGGGCGCCCCCCTCCCTCCCGCGTGCACCCTCCCTTCCCCCCTCGCGGCGGCCGAAGCCGGGCTCAAGGTTGGGGCGGGTCCCTGCCGTTCCTATAATCCTCCAGGCGCCCGATGGCACATAAGTACGTCCTCGTCGTGAGCTCCGGCAACCTGCGACGCGAGGTTCCGGTGGGCGAGGCGCCCCTCGTCCTTGGCCGGGGCCCCACCGCATCCGTCCGGCTCCCGGACGACTACTGCTCCCGCGAGCACGGCCGGTTCCTGGAGCGGGCCGGCGACCTCTTCGTCGAGGACATAGGCGCCCGGAACGGGATCTTCGTGAACGGGGAGCGGATCCTCGGGGACCAGAAGCTCTCGGACGGCGACGAGGTCAAGATGGGGCGGACGGTCGTCACCGTGCGCCGGGCCGCCGGCCCCCTCGCCGGGCCCCTTCCGGGCGGGGAGGTCAACGACACCACGACCAAGGACCTCGGGCCCGAGGGGATCCAGTTCGCCGACCCCGCGATGGATCTCGGGTTCTCGCTCACGAAGCTTGTCGCCGTCTCGGGCATGGGACTTCTCTTCGAGGCGCGCGACGTGAATCGCGGGACGAAGGTCGCGTTCAAGATCCTCAGGCCCGACCGGGCGACCGAGGCGAACGTCGCGCGGGCGGTCGAGGAGGCGAAGTCGCTCTCCCAGATCCACCACGACAACATCGTCCGGATCCTCTCGACCGGGCGGATGAAGAACGGCGAGTCCTTCCTCGTCATGGACTACGTGGACGGGCTCACCGCGACGCAGCTCGGCAAGGCGGGCCGGCTCTGGGTGCCCGAGGCGCTCCAGGTCGGGGCCGACATGTGCGCGGCGCTCGATGCCGTCCACAAGCGCGGCATGGTCCACCGCGACGTGAAGCCGAGCAACGTCATGGTCGAGGAGAAGACGTACCGCACGGTGCTCATCGACTTCAGCCTCGCGCTCACGGAGGGGGGCGGCCTCGCGAGCGCGCCCGCGGGCACGATCATCTTCTGCGCGCCGGAGCAGGTGCAGCCGCGGCCCGGGCAGGATCCGATGGCCGCGGCGGTCGACATCTACGGCCTCGGCGGCTCGCTCTACTTCATGCTCACGGGGACGCACCCGTTCCGCGGCACGAGCACGCTCGAGATCCAGCAGAAGAAGCTCGAGGGGCCGATGCCGTCGGTCGCGGAGAAGCTGAAGGCGCGCGGGATCCCGGAGCTCGACGAGATCGTGCAGGCCTGCCTCCAGCCGCAGCCCGAGATGCGGCCCGCGGCCATCCGCGACGTGAAGCGGATGATCGACCGCGCGCGCATGCGCTACCCGAAACCCACGTTCACCGAGGCGGGGCAGTTCGTCCTCCCGTCGCCGGTGAGCAAGAAGCGGGTCCAGAAGTGACGGCGCGCGCGCCCTCCCGGCCGGCCGTGGCGGGGTTCCGCCCGTGAGCGACGTCGGGCTGCTCCCCCTGCACGGGCTCGCGGGCGCGCCGCTCGTGCTCCTGCCGCCAAACGAGGAGCTCGGGCTCGGCCGCGACCCCGGCGGCACGGGGATCAAGATCGCCGACCCGCGCTGCTCGCGGCGGCACGCGGTCGTCTACTGCCGGAGCGGCGAGTGGTACCTCCGGGACCTCGACAGCAAGAACGGCACGTGGGTGAACGGCGTTCAGGTGAAGGGGGAGATGAAGCTCGCGCGCGGCGACCACCTGCGGATCGGCCACGCGGAGTTCGCGTTCACCGGGAAGGACGAGGCGTACCGCTGCTGCTCGTGCCTGCGCACGCTCGTCGCCGCCGCCCCCGAAGCCCCCTTCTGCACCGAGTGCCGGAGGGCGTTCCCCCTCCTCGGCTCGACGCTCGCCCAGCGGAGGCTCGTGAAGGGGCTCGGGACCGGCTCCTTCGGCTCGGTCTACCTCGGCCACCGGCGCGGCAACCCGTACGTCGCGCTCAAGGTGCTGCACGTCGAGTTCACGGAGGAGCCGAACGTCGTCTTGAAGTTCCTGAAGGAGGCGTACGCGACCGCGGGCCTCGAGCACGAGAACATCGTGCGGTTCGGCGACTCGGGCCACGAGGCGGGCCACTGGTTCCTGATCCTCGAGTACTTCCCGTCGAAGAGCCTGCGCGAGATCCTCGAGGAACGGCAGTTCCTGCCGTGGAGCGAGGCGCAGGGGATCGCGAAGCAGGTGCTCTCGGCGCTCGAGTACGCGCACGAGCGGAAGGTGCTGCACCGCGACGTGAAGCCCGGGAACATCCTCGTTTCCGACGACGGCGGCGTGAAGGTCGTGGACTTCGGACTCGCGAAGCGGCTCGTCGATGCGGCGTTCACGCAGCAGACGAGCACGGGGACGCCGGGGACGCCGCTCTTCATGGCGCCGGAGCTGCTCGGCGGCGGGCAGGCGACGTTCAGGGCGGACATCTACTCGACGGCCGCGACGATCTACCGGATGATCACGGGCCGTCATCCGATCGAGGCGAAGCGGCTGAACGACTGGCTCGTGGCCGTGCAGTCGCAGCAGCCGCCCTTGGCGCGCGAGATCCGCCCCGAGATCCCGGAGAAGTTGAGCGCGGCGCTGGCGAAGGCGCTCGACAAGGACCCCGAGCGCCGCCAGGCGTCCATGCGCGACTTCCGCAAGGACCTCGGGTACTAGGTACGCCCCTCGACGGGTGCAAGTACTTTTGGGATCGCGAGTTACGACATCGCACCCCGGACGCCGGGGTCCGGGTCTTGTGGCCCGCGGGCAACGCCCAGCCGACGGGAAGCCCCATGGCGAGCGCTTCGGGCGCGCGACACCCGGACGGCAGGGTCCGGGTCCGGGTCGGTAACGCGCAAGCTGTTACGCAGCAAGCACTTATGAGAGGCGAGGCGCGTACCTAGTACGTGGCGGCGTAGAGCCAGAAGCCGGTGGCGACGGTCGCCGAGAGGAGCCCGAGCAGGATCCGCCCGCGCCCGCGGTGGGTCGCCGGGTCCGTGAACGCCTGCTTGCCGCGCACGAGCTGCAGCGCCCAGAGGCCGAGCGCCGGCAGCGCGAAGCAGAGGTGGATCCCGAGGATCCAGAGGGGGACCGGGGGCGTCGGGCCGAGGCGCACCTCGAGCTCGAACGCGACGACGCTCAGCAGGAAGCCCAGGAACGAGACCTGCATGATCCGCGCGTGGAGCCCGACCTTCCCGCGCCGCACCGCCGCCACGGCCCAGAGCAGCGCCGGAAGCACGAGGAGCTGCACGAGCAGGAAGATGTCGACGAAGAGGCCGGCCTCCGTCCCGAACATCAGCCGATATCCGCCTTCTCGGTGCGGGCGACCGCGTCGTCGACGAGCGCCTTCACGTCGAGCGCCGCCTCCGCCTCCTCCGCCTGCGAGGGCCAGCTCTTCGTCGCCGGCTTCGGAGGCACGAACAGCTGGCAGCAGTCCTGGTCGGGCCGTACGGAAATCGGGTACGTCCCGAGCTTCTCCGCAAGCGCGATGATCTCCCGCTTGTCCGTTCCGATGAGCGGCCGCAGCACGGGCATCGTGGCCACCGCGTCCACGGTCGCGATGTTCTCGAGCGTCTGCGACGCCACCTGCCCGAGGCTCTCGCCGGTGACGAGCGCCCGGCAGCGCCGCCGCCGCGCGAGCTGCTCGGCGATCCGCACCATGAAGCGCCGGTAGAGGATCACGCGGAGCGCCTCGGGGCACTTGAGCCGCACCTCCTTCTGGATCTCCGCGAGCGGCACGAGCCAGAGGCGGGTGCGGAACTGCCACTGCGCGAGCACGGCCGCGAGGTCCCGCGCCTTCTCCTGCGTCGTCCGGTCGACGAGCGGGTGCGAGTGGAAGTGGACGAGGTCGCACCGGCAGCCGCGGTTGATCATGCGCCACGCGGCGACCGGCGAGTCCATCCCCCCGGAGAGGAGCGCGGCGACGCGGCCGCCGGTGCCCGTGGGCAGGCCCCCGGGCCCCCCCACCTTCTCCGCGGAGAGGAGGATCTCCTTCGGAAGGACCGCGAGATGCACCTCCCGGTCGGCCCCCTTGAGCCGCACCGGCGTCCCCAGCGCGAGGTGCACGCGCGCGCCGACCTCCCGGTCGATCTCGACCGACGTCATCGGGAAGGACTTGTCGTTCCGGCGGGCGGAGACGCGGAACGACGCGGGCGCGAGCCGCCGGACCTCCGCGATCGCCGCGGACGCGACGGCGTCGAGGTCGCGCGGGAGCCGGATCACGGGCATGACGTGGACCACCCCGGGGACCTTGAGCGCGCGGGCGATGGCCGCCCCCATGTCCGCCTCGGTCTCGACGAGGATCCGTCCCCCCGTGGACTCGACCCGGCAGGGGCCGAGCTCCCCGAGCGCACGCCGCGCGTTCCCCACGAGCGCGCGCACGAAGCGGGGCCGGTTGGCCCCCTTCAGGGCCAGCTCGTGGTAGTGGAGCGTGAGGCACGCCACGCCGCGGAATCTACCGCAAAGGCGCACAAACCGCGTTGCCTTGACGGGGGTTCGAAGACCGGGGTACCGTGGGCCTCGATGCAGCAGAACTTCGTGCTCCAGGCGCTGAAGATCATCGTGATCGCCGCCTTCACGATCGCGCTCGGCCTCACCTTCGTCCAGAACCAGTCGGTAGAGGTGAAGTTCGTGAAGACGCGCGAGAAGGTCGACGACCTCGTCGGCCAGGTCGCGGAGCAGGGCCGCAAGCTCGACAGCGCGATGAACGAGCTGCGCGCCACGCGCGAGGCTGCCGAGGCGACGAGGCAGCATGTCGACACGCTGGTCGATCTCGCCGCGAAGGGGGCGGTCGGGGCCGGGCCGAGGGAGACGGGAGGGGGCGCGGGGGAGGGTACCGCGCGGCGCGAGGACCGGACGAGCAAGCCCTCGACGATCGCGGGGAAGACCATCTATCCCTACAACCCCGGCTGGACCGTCCTGTGCGACAGGTCGGCGAACGAGGACCCGAAGCGCGCGCTCCCCCCGGCCGACCAGATCGACTGGGGCGCGACGCTCCACGACTACACGCCCGGGGAGCCGAAGGGGTGGAACCCGTTCAGCACGGATCGCACGACGACGGTCGTCGGTCTCTCCGTCTACATCCTCGACTCGCTATCGGAGCGGAAGACCTCCGACTACAACGAGTGGAACGCGCTCCTCGCCGAGCGGATCGAGGAGAGCCCCGACCACTGCCGCTACATGATCTATCTGAGGAAAGGGGTCCGCTGGCACGACCCGGAGCCCGCGATGCTGGCGGAGCACCCGTGGCTCGCCGAGCCGCGGTTCCTGACGGCGCAGGACGTGAAGTTCTCGGTCGACATCCTGCGCGATCCCAACGCGGGGTCGCCGCTCGCCTACCTCTTCGACGAGCTCGAGAGCATCACGGTGAAGGACGAGCTCGCGATCGAGGTCGTCTGGAAGCGGCCGAACTTCTATGCCCGCGCGATCACGATGGAGATCCAGCCGATCCCGGAGCACATCTGGGGAAGCGACCCGAACGGGGTCCGCTACAGCGACGCGGACGTAGGCGCGCAGTTCGGCAAGCACTGGTTCGGCAAGAGCATGTGCGGCACCGGGCCCTTGCGGTTCGTCGAGTACAAGCGCGGCGAGTACGTGCGTTGCGAGCGCAACGAGAGCTACTACGGCGACCGGTTCCCCAGCAAGGACTACTACATGCACATCGTCCGGGACGACGAGACCCGCCTTGCGCGGTTCTGGAACAAGGACATGGTCGTCGTGATCCCGAACCCGGAGCAGTACCGGAAGTACATCCTCGAGGGGGATGCCTCTGCCCAGGTCTACAAGTTCGATCCGTTCAGCAAGCCCTCCCCCGCCTCCTGGGATTACACGTACTTTCTCTGGAGGCGTCCCACCTACGGCGGCTTCGGCTGGAACATGCGCAAGCCGCTCTTCGCCGACAAGCGCGTGCGGAGGGCGCTGACGCTCGCGCTCAACCGCGGCGCCGTGATCGACAACATCTTCTACGGCCTCGGCGAGCTGCTCGCCGTCGGCGAGTCGGTCTACAGCCCCTACAGCCATCCCGGGCTGAAGGCGCTGCCTTTCGACATCGAGGAGGCGAAGCGACTCCTCGAGGAGGCGGGCTGGAAGGACGGCGACGGGGACGGGGTCCGCGAGAAGGTGGTCGACGGGAAGAAGCTCGACTTCGAGTTCGAGCTGCTCATCTCCGCCTCCTCGCCCGACCAGGACGCGATCGTCCGCATGTACCGGGAGGATCTCCTCAAGTGCGGAGTCCGCGCCAAGGCGCTGCCCGCGGAGTCCGCGCTCTGGTCGAAGGCGATCCACGAGCGGACGTTCGACGGATTCATCATCTTCTGGACGGCGAGCCTCGACAACGATCCGCGCCAGCTCTGGGAATCGAAGCGCGCGGACGACTCCTCGTCCAACAACTACCCCGGGTTCCGCAGCCAGCGCGCCGACCAGATCTTCGACGAGCTGATCACGACCTTCGATCTGGACCGCCGGAAGGCCCTCTTCCACGAGTGGTACGAGATCGAGTTCGACGAGCAGCCCTACACCTGGATCTTCTCGATCGTCTCGCCCATCTTCGTGAACGCGGATTGGCGCATCCCGGAGCCGCGGCTGCCGGTCCCCCAGCTCGATCGACGGCTCATGTTCCGCTGGAAGAAGCGCCCGTGAGGACCTATCTCCTCAAGCGGCTCCTCCTCATGATCCCGACGTTCTTCGGGGTCTCCCTGGTCGTCTGGGTCGTGGTGGCGGGTGCGCCCGAGCCGCCCATCGTGCAGCAGGTGCCGACTTCCGCCGAGGGCGGCACCGCGCGGGAGCAGGCGGGCGGCGTGCCGAGCGCGGTCAAGGTCTTCCGGGCCCAGTACGGGCTCGACAAGCCGACGATCCTCAATACCTGCTACGACCTGCCCGTCGACGAGGTCCGGCGCACGCTCGAGGACGCGGTCGATCTCGAGCGGTCGCGCGAGATCAAGGTCCGGAGCGAGGCGCAGGAGCAGCTCATCAAGTGGGGCGAGTACGCGACGCCGGCGTTCCTCGCGATCGTCGCCGACACGGAGGGTCCCCTCCGCGACCAGGCCATGGGATGGCTCGTGCGGAGCGCGCAGCGCGTCGCCGTGGGCGAGGAGGAGGGAAAGGTCCGGCCGGCACGCGCCCGGAAGAACGCGGAGATCGTGCGCGAGAACGCGATCCTCGAGATCTGCGGCTGGCCGGCGGACGCGAGCGAGGCGCGCAGGCGGGCGGGCATCGCGGCGGTCCGCACGTGGTACGACGGCGCGGGCCGGGAGTACCCGCCCGGCGCCGACGAGGGCGCCGTCCGGCAGGCGCTGCTCGCGAATGACGGCGCGGCCCTGGACCGGCTGGGTGCCGCGGCGGCATCCGCGCTCGCCGCGCTCGTCCTGGGCGAGGACGAGGCGATCCGCGACGCCGCGGTGCGGTGGTTCGCGAAGGCGGCGCGGCTCCCCGAGGAGGGCGACGAGGCGCAACGCGAGGTCGCACGGCTCCGGAACACGATCCTGGATCGCCTGGCGTGGGCGCCCGCCGACCCGCCTCTCACGAAGGAGGGCGGCGCCGCTGCCTTCCGCACCTGGTGGGAGGGCGCGAAGTCGCGCTGGGACTACGGCGGCCTCCGGTGGCTGCGCGTCCTCCTCCTCGAGACGCAGTTCGCCACCTATTGGGGGAACCTCCTGCGCTTCGATTTCGGGAACTCCCTTGTCCACAAGGTCCCGGTGATGACGCTCGTCTTCGAGCGTCTCAAATACAGCCTCACCCTCGCGCTCTCGTCCCTCGTCCTCGCCTACCTCATCTCCGTACCCCTCGGCATCACGAGCGCGAAGATCCACGGCTCGCGGACCGAGCGCGGCATCAGCTTCGTCCTCTTCGCGCTCTACTCGCTGCCGTCCTTCTACGTCGCGACGCTCGCCGTGCGCTACCTCGCGGAAGGCCAGCCCGGCTCCCTCGGGATCATCCCGCCCGACCGGTTCGAGAGCCTCGAGGCGTGGTCGCTTCCGTCGTGGGAGTGGGTCAAGGACATCGCGTGGCACGTCCTCGCCCCCATCTTCTGCATGACCTACGCCTCGTTCGCCGCGCTCAGCCGCTACGCGAAAACAGGCGTCCTCCACGTGATCCGGAGCGACTACGTCCGCACGGCGCGCGCCAAGGGCGTCGGCGAATTCGCGGTCACCGTGAAGCACGCGGCGCGGAACGGCATCATCCCGATCATCACGCTGCTCGGCACGACGCTCCCGGTGATCGTCGGCGGCAGCTTCGTCATCGAGTGGATCTTCTCCATCCCGGGTTTCGGCCTCCTGACGATCGAGTCGATCGGCGCCCGGGACTACAACGTGATCGTGGGGGTCGACCTCATCGTGGCCGTGCTCACGATGCTCGGCATCCTGCTCTCGGATCTCCTCTACGCGGTCGTCGACCCGAGGATCAGCTTCTCGTGATCGCCCCGGAAAAGACCTACTGGGACATCGTCCGGACCCAGTTCGCGAAGAACCGCATGGCCGTCTGGGGCCTGCGGATGCTCGCGGTCCTCTTCGTCCTCGCGATCCTCGCGCCGGTCTTCTGCACGAGCTCGCCCTTCTACATCTCGCTGCCCGAGGGCCATCCCGAGGCGGCCCGCACGCCGCGCTTCCCGTGGTTCTCGGATCTCTTCGACCAGAACCGGTTCCCGAGCGGCGTCGACCTCTTCTTCAACCTCCTGCTCGTAGCGCTGGTTCCCGGCCTCCTCCTCTGGCGCTCCACGCGGGGCCGGCAGCGGCGCACGATGGTCACGGTCGGCGCGGCGGCGCTCGTCGCCGTCTACATGCTCATCCTGCTCCCCTCCGGCCCCTTCCACTATTCGCGGCCGAAGATCGATTACCTCGCCATCCGTGCGCCCGATCTCGACGTCGTCCTTTCCGACGTGAAGCTCCGAAGCTTCGAGAGGAAGCTGCGGGAGGCGCAGGGCGTGATCGCGGGCGTGGAGGCGCGCCTCGGCGAGGGAGCCCTCGCGGGGTCCGCGCGGTCGAACGCGGAGGCGGACCGCCTCGCCGCACGCGAGCGCGCCGACACCGCGGAACGCGAGATCGCCAAGTGGAAGGAGCGGCGCGCACGGGCGCTCGAGATGCAGGAGGACCCGGCCCTCGGCTACACGATGGCGCTCCCCCCCTTCGGCTATCACCACGACGACAACGACGAGGAGCGCATCGTCGAGGCGCCGACGCTCAAGGGCGGCTGGGGGACGTGGCACCCTCTCGGCACGGACCGCAACGGCCGCGACGTCTTCGCGATGCTCCTCTACGGGACGCGCGTGTCGCTGACGATCGGCGTCGTCGCGGTCTCGATCTACTGCACGATCGGGACGATCCTCGGCTCGCTCATGGGGTACTTCGGCCGCTGGGTCGATATCCTCGGCATGCGCCTCGTCGAGATCATGCTCTGCTTCCCGAGCTTCGCCTTCATCCTGATCCTCGTCGCGGTCACCGGGAAGAAGAACATCTTCATGATCATGTTCGCGATCGGGATCATCGGGTGGACGGGCGCGGCACGCCTCATCCGCGGCCAGTTCCTGTCCGAGCGCGGCCTCGACTACGTATTCGCGGCGCGCGCGCTCGGCATCCCGCAGCGGAGGATCGTCTTCAAGCACATCCTGCCGAACGCGATCCACCCGATCTTCGTGACCGCGACGTTCGGCGTGGCGTCCGCGATCCTCCTGGAGTCGGGCCTCGCCTTCCTCGGTCTCGGCGACCCCAACGTGCCCTCCTGGGGGCAGGTGCTGCTGCAGGGGCGGCAGACCAAGGAGCACTGGCTCATCCACGGGCCCGGCTTCGCGATCTTCTTCACGGTCACGATCCTCAATCTCGTCGGCGAGGGGCTCCGAGACGCCCTCGACCCGAAACTGCGGCAATAATGTCCCGCGTGCGGCGATCCTCCCTCCTCCTCGCGCTCCTCCTCCTTCCCGCCTGCAGCCCGGAGTTCGACTTCGTGCGGCCCGAGCGGTTCGCGGTCCAAGGCGAACGCGGCGACGGGCAGGTCGTCGTCTCCGACGGGCCCGCGCTCCAGATCGCGGTGAAGATGGCGTCGGACTCCCTGGACTTCGACCCGACGACCGTCCTCCGCCTCGTCGTCAACGGCGTCGACCGCACGGCCGACATGACCATCGGCGGCGAGTATGCGGTCCTCACGCTCGACCCGCCGCCCCTCGGCGTGCCGCAGCTCGCGGAGGTCTACCTCCAGACGGGCGGCGACGTGCTCGACACCGCGACCTACGAGGCGCTGCCCTACACCGGGCCCACGCTCGCGAGCGTGACGCCCGATACCGCGCAGGAGGGCGCCACGGTGACGATCGGCGGCAGCGGCTTCGCGGCGGGCGCCCTGCGCGTCTTCTTCGGGGGGGTGGAGGGGGCCGTGGTCTCCTCGACCGACACGACGATCACCGCCACGGTGCCCACGGGCGCCGTGCCGGGGCTCCTCCACGTCGCGGTCGGCCCCGACGCGGCGGTCGGGCTCGTGCCCTTCCTGCCCGTCGACGGCGCGGGCGCTCCGCTCCCGCAGCCGACCGACACCCAGGTCTTCTACGTCGCGCCGTCGCGCGGCCCCGTGGAGACCGTCTGCACGGTCGCGGGCATCCTCATCTCGGAGGACGCAATCCCGCGCATCAACGACCGGAGGGGAACGCGGGTCTTCAACATCCGCACCGTCAACTTCCCGCTCGTCGGCGACGTGATCGTGGCCTACGCCGTCGTCGATCCCTACACGGACCCCGGCACGGACATCTTCGAGCTGCTCGACGACGGCGAGTCGAACGAGCTGCCCTTCACGGTGGAGTGAAGCTTGAAGGAGGCGGCGGAGCGATGGACGCGATCTGGAAGCACCTCGACCCGGTCCTCGACCACCTGAGGACCTGCGACCTCGCCGACAAGGCGGCGACCGAGCGCTCCCTCGCAGCGCGCTTCGGCGACCTGCCCGAGCTCCGGGAACTCTGCCGGGAGCACGCCGACGCTCTCTGCCCGAAGGAGGCGGGATCGACGCGCTTCGGCCGCCTCGCGAAGGACCGCAGCGGCTTCTCGGTCGACTGCGTCCTCTCCCGCGGCAAGGGGATGCGCCACACGCACCCCGCGGGCGAGATCAACTTCTGCTTCGCCTACGAGGGCTCGCCGACCTTCGACGGCGACCCGCCGGGCTGGATCGTCTACCCGCCGGGCACGACCCACCCCGCGAACGTCCTTGGCGGCGCGATGTTCATGATCTACTTCCTGCCGGGCGGGAAGATCGAGTGGTTGAAAGGCTGAGCGCGCCCCCGGAGCCCCCCCATTGACCACGCTCGAGGAGTTCCTCGCGGAGGCGCGGCGGCGCGGCGCGTCGGACCTCCACATCTCCGCGGGCGCCGTCCCCTACGTGCGCGTCGAGGGCGAGATCGCGCGGCTCCCGCGGGAGGAGATCGACACGCAGGAGGCGGACGCGCTCGGCGCCGCGTGCGCGAAACGCGGAGGCGTCGCGCCCGGGAGCGACGTGGACTTCTGCTTCGAGACGGGGGATCTCGGCCGCTTCCGCGTCAACCTGCACCGCCACGCGCGCGGCGCGGCGCTCGCGATCAAGTGCATCCCGGTCGCGGTCCAGCCGCTCGCGGAACTCGGTCTCCCGGAGTCCTTGAACGAGGCGACGTGGTTCCGCACGGGGATGGTGCTCGCGACGGGGCCGGCCGGCTGCGGCAAGACCTGCACGCTCGCGGCGCTGCTCCAGCAGGTGAACCGCTCGCGCAAGGAGCACATCGTCACGATCGAGGACCCGATCGAGTTCGTGTTCCCGAGCGAGGGGTGCAACGTGACGCAGCGGCAGGTCGGGCCGCACACGCGCTCCTTCTCGCGCGCGCTCCGCGCCGCGCTGCGCGAGGACCCGAACGTGATCCTCGTCTCCGAGCTGCGCGACGTCGAGACGATCCGCACCGCGGTCGTCGCCGCCGAGACCGGCCACCTCGTCCTCGGCACGCTGCACACGCGCGACGCCGCCTCGACCGTGAGCCGGCTCATCGACGTCTTCCCCCCCGCCGAGCAGGAGCAGATCCGCACGATGATCGCGGCGTCGCTCCGCACGGTGATCTCGCAGCGCCTGCTGCCGCGGCTCGGCGGCGGCCGGCGCGTGCCCGCGTACGAGATCCTGCAGGTGACCCCCGCGGTCGCGCACGTCATCCGGGACGGCCGCACGCACCAGATCGCCTCGCAGCTCCAGACAGGCCGCCGCCAGGGGATGATCGACCTCGACGCGAGGCTCCAGGAGATGGTCGCGGAGGGCCTCATCGACCGCGCCACGGCCGCGCGCCACGCGAAAAACCGGAAGAGGTTCGAGGATGCCGGGTAGCACGAAGCCGCACGTGGACGACCTGCTCCGGCAGGTGGTCGAGAGGTCGGGCTCCGACCTGCACCTCCTCGACGGCCTCCCGCCGAAGGTCCGCGTCCACGGCGCGCTCGAGCCGCTCGACGTGCCCACGGCGCCGGTCGAGAAGCTCATCGCGCCGGTCCTCGACGAGCGGCACAGGGGGATCTTCGAGCGGTTCGGCGAGACCGACCTCGCGTACGCGGTCGAGGGGGCGGGGCGCTTCCGCGTGAACGTCTTCCGCCACCAGGGCGGGATCGGCGCCGTGTTCCGGCTGATCCCGCGGCGCATCCCGACGCTCGAGGAGCTGAGCCTGCCGCCCGAGGTCGCGCGCTTCGCGGACGTGCAGAGCGGGCTCGTGCTCGTCACCGGCCCGACGGGCAGCGGCAAGAGCAGCACGCTCGCCGCGCTCCTCGCGATGATCAACCTGCGCGAGAAGCGGCACATCGTGACGATCGAGGACCCGATCGAGTACATGCACATCGACGTCGAGTCCACCTTCACGCAGCGCGAGGTCGGCCGCGACACGGACTCGTTCGCGGCGGCGCTCAAGTCCGCGGCGCGCCAGGACCCCGACCTCCTCCTCGTCGGCGAGATGCGCGACAGGGAGACGATCCACTCCGCGCTGACGCTCGCCGAGATGGGCATGCTCGTCTTCAGCACGCTCCACACGAACAGCGCGGGCCGGACGATCGACCGGATCGTCGAGGTCTTCCCGGAGGAGCAGCAGCTCCAGATCCGCTCGATGCTCGCGGAGTCGCTCCAGGGCGTGCTGTCGCAGATCCTCTGCCGGCGCTCGGACGTCGAGGGGCGCATCCCCGCGACCGAGCTGCTCTTCACGTCCACGGCATTGAAGAGCGTGATCCGCGAGGGCGCGGCGCACAAGATCGAGTCGATGCTGCAGGCCGGCAGGGCCGAGGGCATGCACCGGATGGACGACTCGCTCTTCCGCCTCGCGAGCGAGGGCATGATCTCGGGCGAGGAGGCCTACCGGAAGGCGAGCGACAAGGCCCGCTTCGGCCGCTTCGTGCAGGAGTGATGCGGTACGGGGAGGATTTTTGCGAAACTCGTGACAATCGAGGCCGGGCCCTCCCCCGGAGGAGGTGTCAGCCCGTCAGGGCCGAGTCCGCGTCGGACGGCAGGAACCGATGCGGATGGGACTCGCGGGTCAGGCGTCGCTGGACGCACACGACAACCTGCGCCGCGCGGCGCGCGTATTCGTCGGACTCCCGCACGCAGGCGTCGTGGCGGCTGACCCGGCTCGCGATGGTCGAGAGCGCCTCGCCCGTCCGCGCTCGTATCTCCCGGAGCGATAGCCCGCACGCGCGCCGCAGGAGGCCGGCGTGAAGCGCGGACCAGAGCCCCTCGGGCTGTCGGGAGGCGCGCACGGGCCACTCCGCCTCTTGCGCCCGCAGACGCTCCCACTCCTCCTGGACCAACGCCGGAGGGAGCGGTAGCCGGAACGGCTCGGTGCCGTCCGCGAGCAGCGCCTTGCGGACCATCCAAGCCACCTGCGACTCCTCGCACGGAGCCACGAGATCGGCGTCCCGGCCCCGCAGGAGCTGGTCCTCGATCCAGTCCGCGACCGGCGCCGGGAGCTTGGGGGGGAATCGCACGTCGTAGTCTCTCGGGTCGTACGCCTCGACCCCCCGGACCCCCTTCACCTCCTGCTCGACCCAGCTGCGCTCGAGCCAGCGCGGCCCCCCGCCTCGCGCATAGTGGAATGCGCTGCAGTAGGGGTAGCCGGTCGCGCGCGACGCCAGACGCGCCTTCACGGGGTTCTGGTCGATGTAGCGCACGAGTACGGACCGGTAGGCGTCGCTGTCCACGAGCTTCGACTTGAACGGCTCCTTGAAGAGGGCCCCGTCGCGCCCGCGGCGGCGGTTGAACCAGCGCGCGTAGCGCCGAAGCACGTCCCCCATCGCCTGCGAGAGCGTGCCCACGGGGCTCCGGACGAGCAGGTGGAAGTGGGTCTGGAGAAGCGCGAACAGGTGAACCTCGAGCAGCCCGCGCCGCATGACCCGCGCGAGCAGCGACTGGAAGTACCGGAAGTCCTCGCGGCACTCGAAGATGGTGCGCTTCGCGATGCCGCGCCCCATGACATGGTGCCACGCACCCGCCTCGTCACGACGAGCGGCGCGCGGCATGGGAGGCCTCGGGGGAATGTACGCGGAAATCCACATCTATTAGTCGGGAGGAGGTGTCACAAATTCGGGGCGCGCGAACCGGCGTGCGCATGTGTCGCGCGCAGGTGTCAATGTCACGAGTTTCGTAAAAACTCTCCCCGTACCGTATCGTTTGTCGGATGGAGCAGCCGCGTCATTTCGTTGCCGTCGTCGGAGGCGCCGTCTCGGGATCGGTCGCCGCGGAGATCCTCGCCGAGGGTGGCGCCGAGGTCGTCGTCATCGAGATGAACGACCGCCCCTACGGGAAGATCGAGGATGGCCTCCCGCGCTGGCACGCGCACCAGCGCAAGAAGGAGTACGAGAAGATCGACGCGCGGCTCTCGAAGGAGCGCATCCACTTCCTCCCGCGCACGAAGCTCGGCAAGGACGTCGGCTTTGCGGACCTCGTCGACCGCTGGGGCCTCTCCGCCGTGCTCCTCGCGAACGGCGCGTGGCGCGACCGGCCTCTCGGGATCCCCGGCTGCGAGGACTACGTGGGGAAGGGGCTCGAGTACCAGAACCCGTTCATCTACTGGTTCAACCACAAGGAGGAGGGGGGGTTCCGGGGGCGGAAGATCGACGTGCCGGACGGCGCCGTCGTCTTCGGCGGCGGCCTCGCGTCGATCGACGTCGTGAAGGTCTGCCAGCTCGAGATCTACGGCCGCGCGCTCAGGGAGAAGGGCATCGACGTCCCGATGATCGAGCTGGAGAAGCAGGGGATCCCGGCCGTCTGCAAGGCGAAGGGCATCGACCCCGCATCGCTCGGCCTCAAGGGCGCGATCCTCGTCTACCGCCGCAGGAAGCAGGACATGCCGCTCGCGCAGTCCGGCGCGAAGGACCCGGAGGAGCTCGAGAAGGCCTACGCCGCGCGCGAGAAGCTCCTCTCGATCTCGCAGGGCAAGTTCCTCTTCCGCTTCCAGGACAGGACGATGCCGACCGGGCTCGTCACGCAGGGAGGCCGCGTCACCGGCGTGAAGGTCGTCCGGACGCAGGTCGAAGGGAGAAAGGCGACGCCGATCGCGGGTTCGGAGGAGGTGATCCCGACGGAGCTCGTCCTCTCGTCGATCGGGTCGATCCCGGAGCCCATCGAGGGGATCCGGATGAAGGGCGAGACGTTCGACTTCAAGGACTGGGACCTCGGCGTCTACGACGCGGAGAAGGGCGTCTTCGGCGTCGGCAACGTGGTCACGGGGCAGGGCAACATCCGCGCCTCGCTCCTCCACGCGCAGAGGGTCGCGACGTACTTGAACGAGAACTACTTCGCGGGCGCGATCGGCGCCGCGGGAGCCGAGGTCGTGAAGGGCCACCTCGCCAAGAGGACGCCGCTCGATCCGGACAGGCTCGCGGAGATCCGCAAGCGCGTGAAGGCGCTCCAGGAGAAGGCGGGCTACGGCGGCGACTACGGCGCCTGGATCAAGAAGGTGATGCCGCCGGACCTCGGGTAGCGCGGGCAGGGCCGGCCGCGCGCCCGGCCGCGCCGGCCCCGGCGCGTTCGTCCGACACGGGTAGAATCGCGCCCATGCGGCGCCTCCTCGTCCTCCTGCTCGCGTTCGCGGCCTGCTCGGACGACAGGAAGGCCCACGCGCCGCCGCCGGCCCTGGCCGGGGCCGAAGGCGAGGCGCGGGAGGCGGGAAAGACCTACGAGGCGGTCGCGACCGTCGAGTCGGGCGGGCGCACCCCCGCTCCCGCGGGCACCCTCACCCCCGCCGCCGGGGAGCGGATCGCGCTCCGCACCTACGAGCACCTCCTCAACGGCCAACGCGCGGCGACGATGCGCGTCGAGTGGAGGGCCGTCGAGCGCGACGGGAGAAGGCTCGTCGAGGACGTCACCGAGACCGTCTCCCGCGAGGAGCGCGACATGGCGGGGTTCCGCGAGGCGTTCGACTCCTCGTCGGTCTCGCGCACGCTCCGGACCGAGGGCGGCGAGCTGATCTCGCAGGAGACCCAGACGAGGATGCCGGGGCGCCTCGACAAGTCGTGGGTCGAGCGCACGCCCACGGGCTACAAGGTCCGGGTGCTCGCGGGCGCGAGCGAGGAGAACTTCGAGGTGGCGACCGGGCAACCCGTCATGGTCGATGCCGAGGCTTTCCTCGCGGAGAAGGTCCGGGCGGGCGAGGCGACGCCGGGCGCGACGTTCGAGATCCCGCTCCTCGGCGGCAAGCGCGTGGTCACCGCGAAGCTCCGGGTCGTCGGGCCGGACGACGAGGGCCCCGGGCTCAAGGTCGTCGAGACCGTCGAGGGGAACGACACGCTCTGGTGGTTCGCGGAGGACGGCTCGGTCGTGCGGCTGCGCATCGTGGATCGCGTCATCCGCCGCGACGACAACGTCCGCCACGGCGACCTCCCGCGGCGGCCGGCGCGGTACCGGATCACGCTCCCGACGAACGTCGAGCTCCCGCGCATCTTCACGACGCGGGAGATGCTCGTCGACGTCGTCGTCCGCACCGACGAGACGGCGAAGCCCCCGAAGATCCCGGAGAGCCCCTTCACCGAGGTGAAGGAGCGGACGGACGACCGGGTGACGCTCCTGCTCAAGAGCCACGACGATCCGGAGGCCACCTGCCCGCTGCCGATCGACCCGAAGGGGTTCGAGGAGCACCTGAAGGCGACCGCGCTCATGGAGGTGGACTCCCCGCGCGCCCGCGAGCTCGCGAAGGAGATCGTGGGCGACGCAAAGGACGCGCGCGAGGCGGCGCGCCGGATCGCGGACTGGGTCTTCTCGAACCTCGACAAGGGCCCCACGAAGCTCCTCCAGCCGACGATGCTCCAGATCCTCGACGAGATGGTCGGCGACTGCAGCGAGCACGCGCTCCTCTTCACCGGGCTCTGCCGCGCGGCCGGGATCCCGGTGCGGCAGTGCAGCGGCTACGTGAACATCGGCAGCGACTGGGGCGCGCACGGCTGGTGCGAGGTGTGGGTCGGCCGCTGGATCGGCGTGGACCCGACGACGAACGAGGTCGGCACGCGCGCGCGGTACATCCTGCTCGCGCGGCCGGACGAGCCGGTCGAGGCGGGCCGGATCACGCCCGAGCGCACGACGATCCTCATCCGGCGCGCGGTCTACGACGACGGCACGCTCGAGATCGACGGCGACGACAAGCCCGATCCCGAGCTCTACTCGGGCATCCGGCTCGGTCCGGTCCCCGAGGGATGGGAGGTCACGCGCGGGCTCCGGGGCGCGATGATCCGGGGCCCGGATTTCACGGTCTCGCTCGCCGTCGAGGCCGACCACGGGTACCGGTCGGAGCAGACGATGCTGCGCCGGTACCGGGGAGGTGCTTGGGGGGGCTTCGGGGGCCGGCCGGCCTGGGTCGGGCGGAGGATGCCGGTCTGGCTCGTCCCGCTCGGCCGCGAGATCCTCCAGGTCGTCGTCCAGAAGCCCCCGGGCGCCTCCGCGCCGACGGAGGAGGAGCTCGCGAAGCTCCTCGCCCCGACGATCGAGCGGACGCAGTGAGACCCCCTCCCCGCGCCCCACCCCCGCGAGGCCCGACGGCTACTTCTCGGCCTCGCGCTTGAGCTTCGTGAGCCCCTTCTGGAACGCGGGGCCGACCATGCGCGGCATCAGCAGCGCGAGGTAGCCGCCGACCACGGGCATCTCCATCTTGCCCTTGAGCCACCACGTGACGGTCGTCGTGTCGCCCTTCTCGTCGTAGCGGAGGCCGCCCTTCGCGGGCGTCTTGTCGAACATCATGTCGTACTCGATGCCGCGCTTGTCGTCCGACGCGGTGAACGTGAGCGACCCGTTGCCGTCCTTGCCGGTCCAGGTCTGGCTCGCGCCGACGCCCTTCGTCTCCGCGCCGTACGTCACCAGCACGGACGGGTCCATGTCCTTCCACGGCGTCCAGGAGTCCCACTGCTTGAGGTCTCCGACGAGGTCGTGGATCTTCGAGGACTTGGCGTTGATGTTGATCGACTCCTCGACGCTGTAGTCGTGCGGCAGGAAAAAGCCGACGACCGCCGCGATGACGAGGAGAACGAGGACGACGAGCAGGAACTTCTTCATCCCCGTGAGGATACCGCGGGCCGCGCGGCCCCGGAAGCAACAGGAGGCTAACGCCGCGTAAGCCTCGCGGCGGCGATGCGGTAGAGGAACGCGAGGATCGCGATCCCGATCGCGAGCTGCGCCCCCCGCCACGCCGCGTGGTCGATGACGGCGTCGAGCCGCGCCGCGGTGTGGTCGAGCGTGCCGCGGGCGTTCGCGTTCAGCTGGTCCATGGCCTTGCCCTCGAGGATCCCCCGGAGCTCGCCAAGCGTCTGCTGGAGCTGCCCGGCCATCCTGCCCGTCTCCTCCGCCACGCGCACGAGATTGACGATGTTCGGATCCGGCCCCGTGGAGGGCTTGTACTCCTTCGGCCCCGGCCCGGTGATGTCGAGAAGCGTGGACATCACGGGCTGCCACTTCTCGCCCGCGGCGGCGAAGGCCGCGGTCGCGCGCTCCGCCGACGCGATCGCCGTCTCCGCCTGCCTCACGGTGGCCTCGAGCGCCACCGCAGCGTCGCGCGCGCCCGCGGCCACGCCCTTCGCGTCCTCGAGCGTCCTCCGGATCCCCTCCTGCTTCGCGTCGATGTCGTCGAGCGTCTTCGAGACCTCCGCCTGCACGCGCTCGGGCAGCTTCTCCGCGATGTCGTTGAAGCGCGCCACGCTCGCCGAGATCGACTGGATGCTCTGCCGCACGCTCAGGAGCGACGCGTTCTCGTCGAGGTCGTAGAGGAGGAGCTGCGCGTTCCAGCGGGCGAGGCGCGGGATGTCCTGGATGACCTCGCCGACGCCGTCGACGGACCGCGAGACGTCCGCGATCGACTCCGCCGTGTCCTTGATGCCGAGGGTGGGCACGATCCTCGTGACGGCCACGAAGACGCTGTCGCCGCGAGCCGCGCCGACCTCCTTCCACTCCCGGATGCTGCCCGTGATCGGATGCGACGCCGCGTAGGCGTCCACCTCCGACGTCACGCGCTCGCGAGACTCGGCGGGGAGGATCTGCTCCGCGACCCGTCCGATGTACTCGACCATCTCCCGGTTCGCATCGACGACGGG
This sequence comes from Planctomycetaceae bacterium, assembly GCA_011525755.1. Lineage (GTDB taxonomy): Bacteria > Planctomycetota > PLA2 > PLA2 > PLA2 > PLA2. Next base: position 1,951 of record WYBS01000033.1, on the reverse strand, counting down.
CGGCGCGAGGTCGCCGAGCACGGCCCCGCCGTCCTTCTCGAGGTACTGCTGACGCTGGAGCGCCATCACCCAGAGGTCGAGGAACGCCGCGAAGGGCGACGGGTTGACGGCCGCGTGGCGCGTGTAGGTGAGCGTGTAGATCCGGAACTGGATCGCGAGGCGCTTCCGGGCGAGATCGGTCGCCTGCGTCTCGACCTGCTGGCAGGCGACGTCGATGGCCCGGTTGTAGTTCTCGCAGATCTCGCGGACCTTGAGAGCCATGTCCACGCTGGAGACGCCCGCCTTCTTCTCCGCCGTCGCCGGACCCGACGCGCACGCGGCGAGGACGAACGCGGACGCGGCCACGAAGATGCTCCTCATGCGATCCTCCCGTGAGGCGGGCAGTCTACGGCCGGGCGCCACGACGCCGAAGCGCCCTCCCCCGGGCCTGACCGTATCCCTCCCGCAAGGTAAGGTCTCCCGGATCGTGCCGGAACCCTGGTTCCCTCCCCTGGCACCCCTCCCTTCCCCCGCGGGGACGCTCTTCCGCGTCCTCTGCCGGGACACGGACAGGCTCCACCTCCTTCTCTACGACCGCGCCGGCGACCGGGAGCCCGCGCGCACGGTGACGCTCGAGGCGCGCGCGCACCGGAAGGGCGAGGTCTGGGAGGCGTTCGTCCCGGGCGCCGCCGAAGGGCAGCTCTACGCGTGGGCGAGGGATCCCCTTCGCCCGCTGCTCGACCCCTGCGCGCTGCTCACCACGGGGCCAGCGCCCGGCGAGCTGCCGCCGCTCAAGGAGGCGAACCGCGGCGCGCGGTTCAAGAGCGCCGTGGTGGCACCGCCCTCGGTCTCGTGGGAGCGGCCGGCGGCGTCGCACGCGCCGCTCGTGTACGAGCTTCACGTGCGCGGGTTCACGCGGGGGGGGTCCGGGGGCACGTACAAGGACCTCGCGGCGAAGGCGCCGTATCTCCGGGACCTCGGCGTGACCGCGGTCGAGCTGCTGCCGGTGCACCAGTTCGACGCGAACGAGGTGCGCCGCGCCCCCGGGCTCTCGAACTTCTGGGGGTACAGCCCGATCGCGTGGCTCTCGCCGCACGGCGGATACGCGGAGAGGGACCCGATCGGCGAGTTCCGCGCGATGGTGCGCACGTTCCACGCGGCGGGGATCCGGGTGATCCTCGACGTGGTCTTCAACCACACCGGCGAGCTCGACTCCGAGGGACCGACGTTCTCCTGGCGCGGGCTCGCGGACGAGGTCTACTACCTGCGCGAGCTGCGGACGGGCGAGTACGCGAACTTCACGGGCTGCGGGAACACCGTGCGCGCGCAGCACCCGGCGGCGCGCGCGCTGATCCGGCACGCGCTCCGCTGGTGGGTGCACGGGATGGGAGTGGACGGGTTCCGGTTCGACCTCGCGTCGATCCTCGCGCGGGACGTCAACGGCCTCGTCACCAAGAAGCCGCCGCTCCTGCGCGAGATCGAGGAGGACCCGTGGCTGCGCGAGGCGACGCTCGTCGCGGAGGCGTGGGACGCCGCGGACGGGTACCTCGTGTCGGGCTGGCCGGGCGGCACGCGCTGGTCGGTCTGGAACGACCGGTTCCGGGACGACGTGCGCAGGGCATGGCTGAAGCCCGAAGCGAGCGCCGCGGCGCTCGCGACGCGGCTCTCGGGGAGCTCCGACCTCTTCCAGGGGTTCGGGCCGCTCCGCAGCCTCAACTACGTCACCTGCCACGACGGGTTCACGCTCCTCGATTCGGTCTCCTATTCGCGACGGCACAACGAAGCGAACCAGGAGGGCGGCCGCGACGGGAACGCGAACGAGATCTCGTCGAACCACGGCGTCGAGGGCCCTTCGGACGACGCCGCGGTCCGGCAGGCGCGCGACCGGGCGCGCCGGAACCTCGTCGCGACGCTGCTGCTGTCGCAGGGCGTCCCGATGCTGCTCGGCGGCGACGAGATCGGCCGGACGCAG